>DATICR010000468.1:0-4186 GCA_035456745.1 Ignavibacteriaceae bacterium | reverse complement strand
ATAAGTATGATAAATCTTTTTGGAACGGGCAGGGCAGCTGCTGTAAGATGGCAGCAGTTTGATCGATTCACGCAGGAGATGGAATTAAAATATCTGGAACCCTGGCTGTTCGGTTACCCGTTTAATATTAATGGTGATTTTTATCAGCGGAAACAGGATTCTTCTTATGTCCAGAGAAAACTGGAGGGAGGTCTTGAATTCCTGGCGACAGAAGATATTTCTGCATCAGTAATTGTCTCTACAGAACAGGTTATTCCGACAATTAAGGTTGTACCGGTTTTTACCGTATTTAACAGCAGCGCTTTAACTACCGGATTGAATCTGAAATTTGATAACAGGGATGACCCTTATTCCCCTACACAGGGTATTTACTTTTTAACTTCATATTCCTTCAGCAGAAAAAAAATATTCGGACCAAAAGAATACATAACCTCGGCTTTACAGACTAATGTAAAACTGCAAAGATTTGCACTTGATATTGCCGGTTACCATATGTTATTTAACCGGCAGGTGATTGCTTTGGGTTTACATGGAAAGGAATTAAGAGGGGCATTTTTTGAAAATAGTGATCTGTTCAGATTGGGTGGAACCGGCACTTTAAGAGGTTACAGAGAAGAACAGTTTTTGGGTTCACGAATCGGTTGGACAAATCTTGAGTACAGACTGTTGCTGACCCGCCGTACTTTTGCTTTTATGTTTTTTGATACCGGGTATTTCTATAGGAAACCGGAACCTGAGAGAAACATTGTAAAGCAGGAAGGATTCAAAATGGGGTATGGAATCGGGATGAATATCGAAACCGGTATTGGTGTTCTTAGTGTAAGTTATGCTCTTGCTCCGGGGGATTCATTTGCTGATGGTAAAATTCATTTTGGAATATTAAATGAGTTTTAATCTCTGCTAACTGCCCAATGCAACGTCAGTTGATAATTGGCAAATAATAGGTCTTTCACCATTATTTAAATTCGGAAATGATTTCCCCAATTTTTTGACAGGGTCAATCTTTTTCAGTAATTTTAATTTCAATGAATGATGTGTGGTTATATTGAAGTCGCTGAAAGACCCCGATACCCTGTTGTCAAAATCTTTAGCTTTGGTATCACTTGCCAGAATTATAAATGTTATAATAACATTTTGTTCAGTGATTGTCGCCTTTATTCTATGCGTACCGGATTTAGTCCTTTCGAATAATTATCTGGTAGCTGCGCTTGCTGCAGCACTGACTGCTGCTGCAGGAAATATCATTAATGATGTTTTTGATAAAGAAGCAGATTCAATAAATAAACCTTATAAAGCACTACCATCAGGAAAAGTAACTGTTACTGCAGCTGTATACTTATATATTACTGTTCTTCTGGCTTCGTCTATTGCATCTTATTCAATTAACCTCACGGCATTTTCAATTGTTATTTTATCAAATATCCTGCTTTTTTTATATTCTTTCGGATTAAAAAGAATCCCATTTTTAGGAAATATTGTCATATCTTTTCTTGCAGGGTTTGTTTTTATATATGGAGGACTGATCGCAGGAGATATTAAAGCAGCTATAATTCCCGCCGTATTTGCATTCCTTATAAATCTTTCACGTGAAGGAATTAAGGCAATTGAAGATATTCCGGGTGATACGATAGCCGGTGTTATAACATTCCCACGTAAATATGGAATAAATTTTTCAAAAAAGATTATATCTGCCTTTTTAATTTTATTATTGGTCATTACTTTTGTGCCAGGTATTTATGGTTTTTATGGGATTAAATATCTTGTCATCATAACAGTAATTATTAACCCGTTGCTTTTATATGTTATTAAGTCATTAAATGCAAAACATCACCGGTTGAATCTGAATAAATTGAGTTTGATCTTAAAATTAAATATGGTTATTGGTCTCATTGCAATATTTTTTGGAAAATGAGAAGTTTTGATAACTCCTTTCGCACTGATACTATTGAACTCATCGCCGGGGTTGATGAGGTTGGCAGAGGTCCCTTGGCAGGACCGGTTGTCGCCGCTTCAGTAATTTTCCCTAAAAAAATTTATATAAAAGGCATCAGAGATTCGAAAGTGCTCACGGAAGAAGAAAGAGAAAATGTACTGCCGAAAATTTTGAATAAATGTCTTGCCTGCTCTGTTGCTGTAATTTCACACGCCCAAATCGATAGAATAAATATACTGCAGGCATCACTTCTCGCAATGTTTAATTCACTTCAACGTTTGAAAGTAAAACCTGACCTGATTCTTGTTGATGGTAACAGGGGATTTAATTTTTCCGTTCCTTTAATTCCGATTATAAAAGGAGATGCACATTCATTTTCAGTTGCGGCAGCTTCAATTGTAGCTAAAGTAGCAAGGGATAGGATTATGAAAAGACTTTGTCCCAGGTTTCCGCAATACCTGTGGTCGAAGAATAAGGGTTACGCTACACCGGAACACATTGAAGCGATTAAAATTTATGGGGCCTCACCTCTGCATCGTAAAACTTTCCTAAAAAGAATTCTTGAAGAGGGACTTGAACCTGAATTTGAGTTTGAAATGGAACCCCCGCTGGAGTAAAATGTCATTATCATCAAAAGAACTGGGGAAATTAGGGGAAACGGTAGCCCTTCAATATTTAAAAGAAAAAGGATATCTGATTAAGGAATTAAATTATACCTTTTTGAAAGGTGAGATTGATATAATTGCATTGGATGATGAAGAAATTGTATTTGTTGAAGTGAAATCAAGAGCAAATCTCGAACTGGGAGATCCGGTGTATGGGGTCACTCCCGCTAAAGTCAAACAGATAAAGAAAGTTGCAGAATTTTACCTTTATGATAAAAATATAGATGGTGTATACTGTAGATTTGATGTAGTTACAGTTCTCTTTCTGGATTTTCATAAACCAATTATCGAACATTATATAAATGCTTTTGATTAGAATATCCTTGAAAACGATAATTAAATATTCCTGTTGAGTATTAATTCCTATTTAAATAATTTGAATGACAATTTTTATTCTGTTTATCTAAATGAAGCTGCATCTTACCGGATTAATTTTCTACCTGTCTTTTAATGTTATTAGTATTTATCACTCTTTTCTGTTTGCACAGGAGAAAAATTATTTCTATACAAATAAACCTTACGGTAGTGAAGCATTATTTAATCCAATCACTCTTTTTATAAACGGAAGTTTTGATGTAACACAGCTTCAGTTAGTGTCAAACAGGATAGGTGATCAGCAGTATGATAAAACTTTCCACGTTGTTATGAGAAGCCTGGGGCATCCGTTTGAGAGTATTGATCATTACGGCTGGAAACTTTTTTTAAGAACAGAATTTCTTCCGCTTAGTTTCAAGAAAACCGAATTGCAATGGATACCCAATTATCAGCAGCACCTGATTGGCGGAGGGATGTTATATACTGCAATGAAAGAATGGTACAAAGAGCATAACATGCCGGTGCCCTGGTTGCTTTCATCGGTTACCCTTATGTCTCATCATTTATTAAATGAAATGCTTGAATCAGGACCAAATGAGGCATGGAGTGTCGATGAGATATCCGATATCTATATTTTCGACCTTGGCGGTATTATTTTGTTCAGTTTCGATTCAGTAAATGAATTTTTCAGTAAGAAATTAAATCTGTCAGACTGGTCCCTGCAGGCAACAATAACCTTTCCCTATGGAAGGGTCAATGCAGGACAATATTTTTCGATGAAATGGAAACTGCCCTTCTCTGAAAAGTATTCTCTTTTTTATAGATATGGTATGGGCGGGGTTGCAGGTATTTCCAAAAAACTGGAATCTGGTGATAATCTTTCATTTGGTATCGGCTTCAGATCCAAACACCTGGTTGATGTTACAAAAAATGCACGACAGAGAACAATAGAAACCAGCTGGCAGGCCGGTGTTTATTATGATAGAAATAATTCTCTTCTGGCGGCAATAACCCTTAGCGGAGTAAAAGAATACTTTTGCTCTATCGATATTTATCCCGGTATCATCGATATCGGGGGATTCTCTCCCGGATTTTGGACTGTAATAGGCCGAAACGGGGATTCCGTCTATGGTATTACAACCAAATATGCACTCAGTTTAGGTTACGAAGTCAAATAAAAGAACATATGTCTTTTGACAACCGACAATGTGATTTGCTTTGTTACAGCACACTTTCGGTCTTATAATTGAACCAGGTAAACTTTTTTTCAGAG
>DATICR010000467.1:0-5045 GCA_035456745.1 Ignavibacteriaceae bacterium | reverse complement strand
GAACAGAGAATATTTGTGGGGCGTAAATACCCAGTATTCAACTGATGTGATTGATCCTACATCTCAGGTAGTTGCTGATAGCGCTACCTGGAACTGGGTAATTTATAAATCTCATTTCACAGTTGGTGATGTTGTAACAATCTCTTATGCCAACCCATTACAGATAGGTCAGGATACATTTACATTCTCAACTAAGGCTATGGCTTATTCAAAAAATACAGCTAAAGATGAAGTTAAATTGATAAATGTATTTCCGAATCCGTATTACGGCTACCAGTACAGAGAAGGTTCGAGAGATCAACATTATGTAACCTTCAGTCATTTACCTCAGAATGCAGTAATCAGGATATTCGATCTAAGCGGCGTGTTAGTTAGAACTATTACTCATCGTTCCAGTACTCCAAACAGTCAGTTTGATACCTGGAATTTGCAGAATGATTCAGGTTACCCTGTTGCAAGCGGTATATATATTGTTTATATAGATATGCCGGATTTAGGTACTACCAAAATATTAAAACTTGCACTTATACAGGAACAACAAATATTGAAAGTATATTGATAGATTCAAGATGTTCCCCCGATTAACCGGGGGAACGTCTTCTAAAATTTTAATTTTAATTGGAGGAAATTATGATTCATTTGAAAAGACTATTATTAATACTTCTGATAGTTGGCTTTTCAGTTGCGGAGATATTTGGTAGTGGTCAGAATCGTGCCGGAACTTCCGGGGCTCCCGAATTAAGAATCCCGGTTGGAGCAAGGTATCTTGCAATGAGCGGTGCCGCTATTGCAAATGTTTCCGGGCTGGAAGCAATTTATTGGAATCCCGCCGGAGTTGATTTAAGTACAACCGACGCTAATGCTATGTTTTCATACAGACAGTATATTGCAGATATGAGTATGAATTTCGCGGCTGTAAGCGGTAGGCTGGGCGATTTAGGCTCCATAGGGTTATCATTCAGATCATTAAATATAGGCGATATACCGGTTACGACTATGGATCAGCCGGATGGAACCGGACAGATAATTAGTCCAAGTTATTTTGTTCTGGGATTAACCTATTCAAAACAGCTTACTGATAGAATTTCCATTGGTACGAACTTTAATATAATCAGTGAGAATATCGACAGGGCTAGTTCATCAGGATTCAGTTTTGATTTTGGCGTTGAATATAATAATCTGTTCGATGTACAGGGATTTGCTGTCGGAGTTGTTGTTAAAAATTTGGGACCGACGATGGCATTCAGTGGAAATGGATTATATGTTCAGGCTAATGATCAAGGTTCATCGAGAGGACCAACGTACTATAAATTCGATGCTTCTTCTGCAGAATTACCTTCGGAGATTGGACTTGGTCTATCTTATCTCAGACACTTTGACGAAGAAAATGCTTTATCTGTATCTGCTACATTCCAGAATAATAACTTTACATATGATGATTATAAGGTTGGTCTGGAATATAATTTCAAAGAGCTTCTCTATGTCAGAGCCGGTTATCTTGCATCATTCCAGGCAACCGATGAATCTCCCAACATCTGGCAGAATTATACGGTTGGAGTTGGAGTAAATACAAAGGAATTCAGCGACATCAATTTGTCGGTGGATTATGCTTATGTTCCTGCTAAATATTTCGATGCCAACAATGTATTCTCGCTGACTTTTGGCTTCTAATAATTGATACTTTTTCCGATAAAACGGTTTCCTTTAAAAGGGAACCGTTTTTTTATATTAATTCCGTTCACCAAGAAATAATAGATTATAAATAGTATTTTTTACCCGTGTCCAAATAGCTAACTTTGCAGTTAAAAATATAGATCATGCTTTCCCGAAAAAATGTATTCAGGCTCGTTCTTGTTTTAATACCCATAAGCGTATTTTTTATTCTTGAGGTAATATTAAGGTTAACCGGTTATGAGGATGATTTAAATTTTGTTTCCAGAATCGAACGGAATGGGAAAGAATATTACACAATAAATCAGTTAGTAGGTAAAAGATATTTCGGGAAAGATCGGCTTTATTACAGAAAGGGTTCTCACGATTATTTTGAGGTAAACAAATCACCAAATACCATCAGGATTTTTTGTTTTGGTGAATCAACTATGGCCGGATTTCCTTTTGAATACAATGCTATACCTTCCGAATTTTTCAGGGAGAGATTACAAGCTGCTTTGCCTGGTAAAAATATTGAAGTAATAAATACCGCCATCGCGGCAACGAATAGTTTTACGGTAGATGAATTCGCGCAGGTCCTGATTAATTATAAACCGGATCTTTTTCTTGTTTATATGGGGCAAAATGAATTCTATGGCGTCTATGGTGTAGGTTCAACGATATCGGCAGGAAAATCAAGGTGGGTAGTTAAAACATATTTATGGTTTCAGCAGTTCAAGACTTTTCTACTGCTTAAAAATACTATTAACTATATAGGCTCTCTATTCAAATCCGGCGACTCACAAAATGATAAGATATTAATGGAAGAAATGGCAAATAATTCCATTAAATATGACAGCGATGATTTTAAGACAGCAGTAAATACTTTTCGCCTTAATTATGAAGATATTATCAATATTGCCCGCAAATATAATGTTCCGGTTCTTATTTCCAATCTTGTTACAAACGAAAATGATTTGAAACCTTTCGTTTCATTTCATTCAGATAATTTAAGTGATTCGCTGAAAGACAAAAGCAGCAAATTATTTGAGCTTGGACTTGATGCAATGAACACCGATAGTTTGGATCTGGCAATTGAACGTTTTAAGCAATCGCTTTCAATCGATTCAATACCCGCAATTATTCATTATCAGCTGGGCAAATGCTTTGAGAGATTGAAAATGCTCGCCGAAGCAGAAAAACAATATTCTCTTGCAAGGGATCTGGATGGACTGAGGTTCCGAGCGCCATCTGAATTTAATGCCGTAATAGAACAACTTGGAAAACAATATAATCTTCCTGTTGCTGATGTTAAAAAAGAATTCAGACTGAATTCGAAGGATGGGTTCATAGGCTCAGATCTTCTCGTCGATCATGTTCATCCAAACATTAAGGGATATTTTATTTTAGCCCGGACCTGGTTTGAAACTATCAAAAATAACAAGCTGCTGGGAATGTATCCTGAGATGAGTCTGAATGATAGTCTGCTATGGCTTGAGACTTCTGTAACCCCACTGGACAGTCTTATTGGAAAACTGAAAATACTTGAACTCAAAAGCAGGCCCCCATTTACCAGTTCAGATAAACAGCTGGAATTTCAACCTAAAAATGCAATTGAACAGATAGCCTATCAGTATACAGTTGAACATAAACTTGCATGGGCATCGGCTCACTTAAATACCGCGAAGTTTTATTTAAGTATTGGCAATTTCTCCGGATCATTGAATGAACTCAAAGCTATCCTGGTGTGTGATGAAAATAATCCTATGGTTTTAAAATTAGCCGGTGATATCTCGCTTCAAACAAATCAGTATGGACAGGCGGAAAAATATTATATCCTTGCGAATCAATATGATTCAAACCAGTTCATAGAATATAAGCTGGGTAAAACCGAATTACTGCTTGGTAAATCAGAACTTGCAATTCAATTCCTGCAAAGCTGTCTTCAAAAAAATGAACGCAACACCGATAAATTTAAGACTTCAGAACTTGCGGATATATATTATAACCTTGCCCGGGCCTATGACGATGTTAATGAATATGAAAAAGCAGAGAATATATTGAAAAGATTATTGGAAATTAATCCTTTGAATAAAGATGCTTCGGATTTACTTGTAAAAACTCAAAAACTAATATCAGCAAAAAGTACAGAAACCTCACAGTGAAAATTTTTGTTTTGGCTGATCACTTCGGATTGTAGATATAACACACAACAAATTATGATTTAAAAGGGTTTCATTCAGTTATCATTTTTTAACTCAATGACAAATCAATGACAAATCAATAATAAAAATTCTACTAATTCTGAAAGATGATGATATGCGATTCAGACAGATTTTATCGTTTATAACTCTCTCAATCGTATTTTCCATTACTTTTTCTATCAGAGATTTCTGTCAGGAGAAAAAGGAATATACCAGTATGGAAGAAGCGATTATGTCTTCAAAAGTACTGAAAGGAAAATCCGGACCACAAAATGTTGATTGGATTAAAAATGGTTCCTGTTATTCATACACTTTACCGAATAATGCAACTAATCATGATGAGATCAGAGAATATAATCCCGGAACTCTTGAGGATAATTTACTTTTGAATGTAGATGAACTGACAGTCCCGTCATCAACAGAAAAATTTAACTATGATTCTTACGAGTGGTCCAAAGATTCGAAATATATAATCTTTAAAGCTAATTTCAGACCAATCTACCGGAATTCAGGTATATCAGACTATTACATTTATTCGGCAGAAAATAAGACACTCAAATTACTCGTTAATGATTGGCTCCGGGATAAATCCCGGAGTTAACCTTTCCCAGATTCAGAAAAATAAACTTCTTTACAAGGTTTCATTAATTTAATTATTTCATTGTTTTGGACAGAAATGCTGAAATGAATAATCTCAGGATTGTTTATCTTTTATTTTGAAGATTGTTAATACATTTATTTATATCTATTCCCGGACCAAGCACTTGTTTGAATAGATCCCCTTTCTTATCAAGTCTCTTGAAAATGTTTTTTATGTTAAAATTGGAGGGATCAAGTCCCGCTTTTACTTCACTCCATAAAAGCGGCGTAGAAACAGGAGCTCCAGGTCTTGGTCGTATGCTATAAGGGGCTGCGAGAGTCTGACCTTTACGGTTCTGCAGGAAATCGAGATATACCTTTTTATTTCTTTTAGAAGGACTTCTTTCAAGACTTGTTATTTTTGGTACTGTAGCGTTTGCAAGTTTTGCTATAATGTGTGCAAATTCTTTTGCTGTATCGTAATTGTATTTTGCACCTAACGGTACATAGATATGAAGTCCGGTTGCCCCCGATGTTTTGCAGAAGCTTTCAGCTTCAGCTTTGTCAAGTACTTCTTTTACAGCAAGTGCTGTTTCTACTACCTTATCAAAT
>DATICR010000466.1:0-2689 GCA_035456745.1 Ignavibacteriaceae bacterium | reverse complement strand
AAGAGACATCAAAAATTGCAGAGGGCATTGTGCTGTCAATTGTTGTATATCCATCATAATCATCAAAATCATTGAAAGTACGCGGATTAGTTATATCTTCTCCTGATTCAATACCCAGACTGCCGGCAGGGGTGAAATCATTTGAATCAGTTACCGTAGTATAAGTAGAATCGTAAGGATTATATACTGCTGTCACATTGTCAAATCGTAACTTACCGGCATCCTCGATAATAGATGACGCTATCGAGGTAGCAGTAATACCGAAATTTGAATCATACATGGTATCTTCAACTGCAGATGAACTTTTGTTGACATTCAAAATGAGAATAGCCAACAATATCATTGCTCCAAGAGCGAGAAACATTTGTATATTTGTCATTCCCTCAACAAAGACCTATAAAGTTTTTTTGCACATTAGAATTGCTTACAGCAATATAAATGCCAATAATTCAATTTCCTAACTTTAAGTCAGGACGCTGGAAAGTTTCATTACCTAAAAAAACAGTATTTGCAATCTTCGAAAAATTAGGAAGTAATATTTCCCTCCCGCCAAAAAATACTGAACCGCTCAAAAAAGGATTACCGTCTGCCGGAATAAACATCGGCCTGTTATTGCTGTTTTTCTTATCAATACTTATTATTTCTGTAACCTCATCAGCTATGATGGCATAAGTCTTATCCACGAAATCGTTTTCACTTTGATGTTTAATTATTATTATCATCCTGCTTTCTGACCATTCCTTGTCCATAATATCGAAATACCTGGAGATATCAATGACAGGAATATTGAAATTATCAATTGTTAGATATTCACCACCGTTTGATAAAATATCCTTCCAGGTATTTAGTTCAGCTAGTC
Organism: Ignavibacteriaceae bacterium; assembly: GCA_035456745.1. Taxonomy (GTDB): domain Bacteria; phylum Bacteroidota; class Ignavibacteria; order Ignavibacteriales; family Ignavibacteriaceae; genus DATFVA01. The sequence goes on along the minus strand of DATICR010000466.1, from coordinate 1,830 downwards.
TTTTTACATTATATACATCCCTCACATTTACGCAAAATTCCAATCCGGATATCTTGAAAATGTACATCCCGGGCATTACATCGAAAAGTTGAGAAATTTTCATGGCATTAATTTTAGTTAGATGTGTTCTAGGTCAAAAAAAATGCCACCATTTAAAAGTAGGTTTAATTGCTTTTATCAATTGTTTTGAGGGTTGGCTTTCCCTGACGAGTTCAATTTTGAGATTTAAAGTACAAAAAATGGATTTTTTTGGCTGGTAAGATCAAATAGTTAGGATAAATAATTGTTGCTATTAACAATCCCTCTCCCTCCCTAATCCCTAAATCTCTCAGTCTCCAGGTCTTTAAGTTTCTAACTCCGTCCACCAGTCTCAAAGTCCCCCAGTCTCCCTCCGTTTCTAATTCTCTTCGCCCCTCAGTCTCTTTATCCCATACGTTTCAAGCTTATTATACAAGGTCGCTTTTGCGATCCCCAGAATCTTGCACGCTTCTTTTTTGTCCCAGTTGACCTCATCCAATACATTTTTGATATGATTTTTTTCAATCTCAGCAAGACTTAACTTTTTATCCCTATTCGGATTATTTTTGCTGTTATCTGGCTCCAGACCGCCGAGGATAATATGCTCTTTTTCAAGTATATTTCCATTTGCAAGTATCACTGCCTGCATAAGTGTATTTTCTAATTCCCTCACATTCCCAACCCAATCGCAGTTCTCAAGTAACTCCATTACTTCGTAAGGAATTATATAAACATTTTTTCCAAGCTCAGCGTTTATTTTTTTCAGGAAATGTACCACGAGTGCTGGTAAATCGCTTTTCCTCTTCCTTAACGGAGGTATTTCGATGGAAAAAACTTTTAACCTGAAGTACAAATCCTCCCTGAATTTTCGGGCATTTACTAATTCGGCCAGATTTTTATTGGTAGCAACTATAAGTCTGGCTTTCATTGGAACGGCAGCTTCACCACCCACTCTTTCAAATTCTTTTTCCTGGATGACACGCAGAAGCTTAACCTGCAAATTTTGAGAGATTTCAGATATTTCATCTAAAAAAATAGTACCATCTTCCGCCAGTTCAAACTTGCCTTTTTTATTCCTTGTCGCATCAGTGAAAGAACCTCTCACATGACCAAATAATTCACTTTCTAAAAGGGTTTCGGTAAGTGCGGAACAGTTTACAGGAATAAAAGGTTTATTCCTTGTTATTCCCGAATTGTGAATGATTTTTGCAACTAATTCTTTTCCGGTCCCGCTTTCTCCCTGGATCAGTACACTCACTTTGTTGGAAGATACCCTGCCGATTTTTTTATATAAATCATATATTGAAGGACTATCCCCTATTAAAATAGCTTCAGTATTTGAATCGTACTTTTGTTCATTAATATTAATTGTCTTACCGGTATCCGGTTTTTTACTCTCCATTGCAGTCTGTACAATAGAAAGAAATTTATCCATATCAAATGGTTTTTTAACAATGTCATAGGCATTAAGCTGCATCGATTGAATAACATTACTCATATCCGCATATGCTGTCATAATGATAACCTGTATCATCGGGTCGGACTCTTTAATTTTATTGAGGATATCAATTCCGGAAATATCCGGTAACCGCAGGTCTGTTATAACAAGATCAGGTTTTTCTTTATCTAATACATCAAGAGCGGACTTTCCATCCGGAAAGAATAATACTTGTCTGGTGATTTTAAGAAGAGCAACTTTCAGGTATTCTCTAAACAGTGCATCATCTTCTATTACAAATATTTTACCGTTCATTTCGAATAAATTAAAATGTTATTACAAAACCTTCAGTTATTTAATGTATAATACGATAA
>DATICR010000465.1:0-3127 GCA_035456745.1 Ignavibacteriaceae bacterium | reverse complement strand
CAAACCGGCCAGGGGTCTACCGCCAAAGAATTATTGAATACCATTAAAAATGACTATAACACGTCTCCCGCTTCGAGACTGGTTGATCGATACCTTGCACTTATAAACACATAATTAATGCTTTTTTTAAAAAGCCGTTTTATACGGCTTTTTTAATTTTTTGGGTGATTTTTATTAAAAAGTGATCATTTTTGGCTAATTATCTCCAATTTTTAACAAATTTCATTTCTTGACTTTCAACCTGTATATATCTATTTTTTTACTCTTATTAATTCAAATTTAACGTGTTATTTATGGCTGATACTTCAGATTTCAGAAACGGGCTTATTATAAAATTCAAGAATGACCTTTATACAATAACCGAATTTCAACATGTTAAACCAGGCAAAGGCGGGGCCTTTGTAAGAACTACATTAAAAAATCTAAGAACCGGTAAAGTTCTGGACAATACTTTTCGTTCAGGTGAGGGCATAGAGATTGTCAGGGTTGAACGAAGGAAATACCAGTTTCTATATAGAGAAGGGAATTTCCTGGTATGTATGGATAATGGTACATACGAACAGATAAATGTGCCGATTAATCTTTTTGGTAATGGAGAAAAATATTTAAAAGAAGGCGAAGAGATTGAAATCCTTTTTAACGGGGATGATATTATTAATGTTGATATTCCGATATTTGTTAATTTAAAAGTCACGCATACGGAACCCGGACTAAAAGGTAATACTGCAACAGGTGCATTAAAACCAGCTGAACTGGAAACCGGTGCAAGTATAAGTGTTCCTTTATTTATTGAGATTGGTGATCTGCTTAGAGTCGATACGAGAACAGGTGAGTACGTCGAACGAATAAAATCTTAAAAACAAGGAATCCATATGGATTTAAATCTAATCAGGAAACTTGTTAAGCTTGTTGATTCAAGCGATATAACAGACCTTGAGATAGAAGAGGATGGTTTAAGAGTTAAAATTGCGAAGAAGATTAGAGGGGCAAAAATAGTAACTCAACCACAAATATTTTCTTCATCAAATCCTGAAATACAACATACTTCCGAAGCAGCACTCTCAGAAGGGATGCAGGGAAAAGAAGAAGCAAAAGAAAATGTGCACGAAGTTCGTTCTCCGATTGTTGGAACATTTTACAGAGCTCCTGCCCCGGATGCTGATCCTTACGTTCAGATTGGTGATAATATTTCAGCAGGAACTGTACTGTGTATCGTTGAAGCAATGAAACTTATGAATGAGATAGAATCGGATGTAAGCGGAAAAATAGTAAAAATTCTTGTTGAAAACGGAAAGCCGGTTGAATATAATCAACCATTATTCCTGATTCAGCTCGCTTAATTTTCAGGAAATTGAGGAAGAATTGTTTAATAAAATTCTTATTGCCAACCGGGGCGAAATCGCTTTAAGAGTAATCAGAACGTGTAAGGAACTGGGAATCAGAACTGTGGCCATATACTCTGAAGCCGACAAGGATTCTCTTCACGTTACTTTTGCCGATGAAGCGGTATGTATTGGTCCCTCTCCAAGTAAAGAAAGCTATCTTAAAATTCCCCTTATTATTTCAGCTGCTCAAATAACAGGTTCGGATGCCATTCATCCGGGTTATGGTTTTCTCGCCGAAAACGCCAACTTTTCGGAGATTTGCTCGGATTCAGGAATAAAATTCATCGGACCCTCTCCTGAAATGATTCGTGCTATGGGTGATAAATCGTTTGCCAAGGAAACAATGAAAAATAATGGTGTTCCTGTTATTCCCGGAAGCAATGGAGTGGTGAGCGATATCGAAGAAGGAAAAAGGATTTCTGTAAAAATGGGATTTCCAGTAATTATAAAAGCCTCTGCGGGAGGCGGGGGAAAGGGAATGAGGATCGTATGGACTGAGGATGAGTTTGAAAAGGCTTATCAGACTGCCAGAACTGAAGCGGAATCTGCATTCGGGAATGGTGATGTTTATGTAGAAAAATTCCTGGAAAATCCAAGACATGTGGAAATTCAGGTTCTTGGTGATATGTACGGCAATGTTTATCATTACGGGGAAAGAGACTGCTCCGTTCAGCGCAGGCATCAGAAATTGATTGAAGAATCACCATCACCTGTAATAGATGCCGAAACAAGAAATATAATGGGGGAAACTGCTGTTCAGGGTGCAAGATCAGTTAAATACGAAGGTGCGGGCACAATTGAATTTCTGGTAGATAAACACAAAAATTTTTATTTCATGGAAATGAATACCAGGATACAGGTTGAGCACACAGTTACAGAACAGGTATACGATGTTGATCTTGTAAGGCAGCAGATTCTTGTTGCAGCAGGAGAAAAAATAGATACTCTTCCACGGAAGCCATTGGGGCACAGTATAGAATTCAGAATAAATGCTGAAGATCCTGCAAATGGGTTCAGACCTTCTCCGGGTAAAATCGAATCGCTGCACTTCCCCGGCGGTTTTGGTGTACGAATCGATTCCCATATATACCAGGGATATTCAATCCCGCCGTTTTATGATTCGTTAATAGCAAAGCTGATAGTGTGGGGGAAAGACAGAAACCATGCAATCGCTAGGGCTAAAAGAGCTCTTGACGAATTCATTGTAGAAGGAATTCACACAACTATTCCTTTTCATTTACAAGTATTAGAAGATCCAAGATTTATAACGGGAAATTTTGATACCGGATTTCTTGACAAATTTGAATTTAAATCAACTTAATTAATATTTTATCATATCCAGAAAAATAAATCGAGGTTAAAATGAACTTCCCGGAAAATTTAAAATACACCAAAGATCACGAATGGATTAAATTAGAAAAAAATATCGGACTTATCGGAATAACAGAATATGCACAGGGTGAGTTAGGCGACGTTGTTTTTGTCGATATAGATCCGTCAATTACCCAAATAACTAAAGGCAATTCATTCGGTACCATTGAAGCTGTTAAAACTGTAAGCGACATATATGCCCCTTGTACCGGTAAGATAGTAGAAATAAATAAAGATTTAACTGATAATCCTGAATTCGTAAATAATGATCCATACGGAAAAGGCTGGATGGTAAAGGTTGAATTACAGGATGTTTCAGAATTAAATGATCTCCTTGACAGCAGTACCTATAAGAATCTTATAGGTCAGTA
>DATICR010000464.1:0-5667 GCA_035456745.1 Ignavibacteriaceae bacterium | reverse complement strand
AACCATCTGTTTTAGTCCCTATTGCTGCTGCACATAGATTGGCAGACACTGCGGCTCCAGAACCTGAACTTGATCCTGATGTATTTCTATCAAGGGCATAAGGATTTTTGGTCAATCCGCCCCGTCCGCTCCATCCGCTTGTTGAATGTGTGGAACGAATATTTGCCCATTCGCTTAAATTTGTTTTGCCAAGGATTAGCGCTCCGGCCTCCCGAAGTTTCTGAACGAGAAAAGCATCTTTAACAGGTTTTGAACCGAGAAGTGCAAGTGACCCTGCAGTTGTCTCCATTTTATCGGCTGTATCAATGTTATCCTTTATAAGTATTGGAATTCCATGAAGAGGACTGCGGGGTCCTTTTTCTTTAAGTTCTTTATCCAGGGCATCAGAAATCTCAGTTGCATCGGGATTTAATTCTATTACACTGTTTATGACCGGTCCGCGTTTGTCGATTTCTTGGATTCTCGAAATATAATGATCAACAATAGAACGGACAGTAAACTTACCTGATTTTAAGCCCTCCCTGAGCTGTGTAATTGTTATTTCATCAAACTCTGATGGCTGAATTTTTATTGGTGAAAATTTTTCTTTATTAAGAAATGATAATGGAGAAATTGAGAAAGCAGCAATACTTCCGAAGATACTCGTCTTTAAAAAATTTCTGCGGCTTTCACTCATTCGTATTTTTTTGAATTTCATAAAACCTCCTCCATCCTGTGAAAGAAAAGTTTATTAAATGGCTTTTAATCAAAATTAGCAATAAACTTCTAATAAAGTAATCTTTGATAAAAAATAGTATGATTCACAATTGAATAATTAAATGTCGGATTTTCGTTTTTTGGTCTGGATTTTTATGACTAGTTAAGTCTCTCATATCGTATGATAATCAATCCGGGAGATGGATTTTTACCCCGTTCCAATCTGGATGTACGATTTTCCGTAGAATCCCTGGCGTTCAATTACAAAATCTTGGTGGAATTTTTATATTGGTTGGTAGTATATGACCATTAGATGACCGTTAGATGACCGTTAGATGACTGTTAGATGACCGTTAGCCTATTTGTCAGAAAATGATGCTTTACGATTTGTATTAAAATGGGACATCAATTAAAATTAAGTTCCAGGAAATATATCCAATAGTTAAGGTCAGATATCTGTGGCACAAAAACTATGGACTTTTGATTACCACCCTGTCGCGCTTAAGTTGAAATGACAAACCTGTCCAAAATAAATCATACCCTGAAGCGAAAAACTTAAACTACTTGGAAAACAGAGTAATTAAACCAGTGATTTTTATCTTCGTGTGCTTTATCAAAGTCGCTTCAGCGACACTCTTGTGTTCTTTTTTTCTTTTTTAAAAATTACTTCTTCTTACTTAGTGCCTCTTCGTGCCCTGAGTTCCTCAGTGGTAAGACTCTGATTCTACAATCGTAAATCTTCATTTGTCAATCATCATTGTAATGAGCTCTTTGGGCAACCAAAATATCGACATCTTAAGCCAGAATGTTAATTTTTCAGAATAAATGATGAATGAATTATCAATTTCTTATAATCTATCAAATTCATTAAATTTCAATTTAATTACTATAACTAATATGAATGTCATCCAGACTATAAATATGACAAAGAGATTTGGAAGCACAATAGCTGTAAATGATGTTTCCATAAATGTAAGGGAAGGGGAAATCTACGGATTCCTTGGATTAAACGGAGCCGGTAAAACAACTACTATCAGGCTTTTGCTTGGAATGATAAAATCTGATGGCGGGAGTTGTTTCTTATTTGGACGAAAAGCAAAGCAGGCATCTGATTTATGGAATAATGTAGGTTATCTGGTAGAAACTCCTTATAATTATCCTGATTTATCGGTAATGGAAAATTTAGAAGTATTTTACAGGTTGAGAGGACTTTATGACAAGGTTCTTTTAGATGAAATTATGGAAAAATTACAACTCACCCGATATGCAGATAAAAAAGCTAAATTTTTATCAATGGGCAATAAACAACGGTTGGGACTTGCAAAAGCCCTAATGCATAAACCCCGATTATTAATACTCGATGAACCGGTTAATGGTTTGGATCCGTCCGGTATTGTTGAAGTGAGAGAAATGCTGAAAGATCTGACAAAGAATCATAATACAACGATATTTTTATCCAGTCATATTCTTTCTGAAATTTCAAAACTTGCTACACGAATAGGAATTATTGATGAAGGTAAATTAATTAAAGAATTAAATAGTGCTGATCTGGAACAGCAGGTGATTAAAAAGCTCTGCATAAAAACGACGGATAATTACAGAGCCTTGCAACTGTTAAACAATGAGGGTTTGCATTTTACTGCGGATGGTAATGATTCAATAGAAACAACAGCTGCGAAAGCAATTGAACATCCTGAACAAATTGCAACATTATTGGTCGAATCAAACCTCCCTCCAGGTATGCTTTATATTTATGAGGAGGATCTTGAAGCGTATTTTCTGAGAATAATTGGAAAGCAGAAGAAAGACTATGAAGCAGCAGATTGACGCGATCATAGCAGAGATTCATAAAAATAAACACTCGAAAATTATTCTTGTAACGTTTATAGCTATATCGCTTGCCCCGATATTTGGCGGAGTATTTATGTATCTTATGGCGGAAGGAAATACTGGGGGTCTATCGGGTGCATTTAAATCTAAAGCACAGTTAATGTCATTTGAAGCTAACTGGAATTCTTATCTTGGATTGTTATCCCAGGCTGTTGGAGTCGGTGGCGTTCTGATTTTCGGATTCATCGCGAGCTGGTTATTTGGAAGAGAATATTCTGATGGAACGGCAAAGGATTTACTCGCACTCCCGGTTTCACGTACTAAAATATTAAATGCCAAATTCATTTATTATGTCGTTTGGTGTTTTGCTGTCGCTATATGGAATTTAGTTTTGGGTATACTGATTGGATTCCTTCTGAATATTCCGGGATGGAGTGCTGCTGTTTTTTCAAATAATATTGAAGTTTATATAGTAACTACTGTGTTAATAGTCTTTCTCAACACTCCGGTAGCATTTTTAGCAATTTCGGGAAAAGGATATTTAATTCCGCTTGGACTTGTTGCTATTACCTTGGTGTTGGCACAGATCATCGGGGCATTAGGTTTCGGGAACTATTTTCCATGGGCTGTTCCGGGAATTTATAGTGGCAGCGGTGGTGAAGAGCTGAAATCCCAATTGAATTTTGCCAGTTATTTAATTCTCTTTGTTATCTCATTTGCAGGTTATGCTGCCGCTGTATTTTGGTGGAAATATGCAGATCAGACATTGTAAAAATTAAAACGGACTTTATTTATTAAATATTCTGAGGTGTAAAATGGAGTCAATCAAATTGATAAAAACCTTCGCCGTAAAACCAAAAGTGATTTATTCTGCCTGGCTGAATAGTAAAGAGCATAGCAAAATGACGGGCTCGAAAGCAAAGATATATTCCAAAACCAACTCTAATTTTAGTGCCTGGGATGGGTACATAACCGGTAAAACAACTGAATTGAAGACTGATGAGAAAATTGTTCAGCAATGGCGGACAACTGAATTTCCTGAAGATGCTCAGGATTCGATTCTTGAAATTGAACTTTCGGAAACAAATGAGGGCACAAAATTAATAATGGTGCATAAAAATATTCCGGAAGGTCAGGGAGAAAGTTATAAAAAAGGATGGGAGGATTTTTATTTTAAGCCAATGGAAGAATATTTTAAGAAAAATAAAGAGTAAGTTAAATGATAGATAGGTGGTCGAAAAAAATAGAAGCCGTTACCACAGATTTTATTACTTCCTTCGGCGGATTGAATTTTCAGCAGATTAATCAAAAACCCGATAGTAATACCTGGAGTATCGGTCAGATTATTAATCATCTGATTATTACTAATGAAAGCTATTATCCGGTAATCGAATCTGTGCAGCAGGGTAGTTATAAAATACCATTGATTGGTAAAATCGGATTCATGGTTGATTTTTTGGGAAACTTTGTACTGAAAACAGTTCAACCGGATGCTAAAAGAAAATCTAAAACATTTAAAATTTGGGAACCATCTTCTTCTGATATCAGGGAAGACATTATTGAAAGATTCAAAAATCATCAGTCGGATTTGAAAAAAGTAATATCAGGAAGCGACGACCTGCTTGAACGGAAAACCGTCATCTCCTCACCTGTAAATAGGAATATTGTTTATACACTCGAAACGGCGTTTGATATTTTAGTCGCCCACGAACAAAGACATTATAATCAGGCAGAAAGACTGCTGTCAAATTTTAATTTTAAACAGGATTGGAAATAATCAGATGGAAAATGAATATAATTATGTCACAAAGCTCGATATTAAATTCGAACACCTCGAAATAATTGATATTCCGCAAATGGTAAGTGAATGTAAAGATAAATGGTTTAATCAGACTCTGACTAAAGTAAATGACAGCGTTGTAAGAGTGGGTATCGTGGAAGGAGAATATCATTGGCACAAACACGATAATGATGATGAATTTTTCTTCGTGCTTGAAGGGAAATTATTTATAGATTTTAAGGATAAAACCGTGAAACTTTCCGCGGGACAGGGGATGACTATTTCCAGGGGAATCGTCCATAGAACAAGAGCACCTGAAAAAACTGTAATGCTGATGGTTGAAAATAGTTCGATAATACCTACCGGTGATTGATTCTTATTCCAATAAGAAGTAGCATGAAAAGAGAACATAAATATTCATTGTCTGTTAAGTGGACAGGAAATAAAGGAGGCGGCACATCCGGTTACCGGGATTATGAAAGAAGCCATATCATATCAGCCGAAAATAAAGAAGATATTATATGCTCCTCAGATCCTGCGTTCAGGGGTGATATAACAAAATATTCTCCGGAAGAGTTATTGCTGGGTGCCGTCTCAGGTTGTCATATGTTGTGGTATCTTCATCTTTGTGCTGATTCAGGTATTGTAGTTGTTGAATATGTAGATAATCCTGTTGGAATATTGACTGAATCAGATGATGGGAGCGGCTGTTTTTCTGAAATTACGCTGAATCCGGTTATAAGTATCACGAATAAATCAGTAATTAACAGAGCAAATGAATTACATAAAAGAGCCAATGAGTTATGCTTTATTGCAAATTCATGTAATTTCATTATTAATCATAAACCTATTTATAAATTGGAGAAAAATGATGGTTAATATCTCAAGTATTTACCCGGTAAAAGAAGGATATATATTTGATTTTGATTATTATCTAAATAACCATATGCCCAAATCAATAGCTTTGTTATCTGGAGCAAATGGATACCGGGGTGTTTCGGTAGAAAGAGGTATTGGAATTGAAAATCTCAATATAATTTCATCTTATGTGGCGATGTGTCATTATTATTTTGATACATTTGAAGACTTTCTGAAAGCATTCACTCCAAATGCCGACTGGCTTCAGGGAGATATAAAAAATTATACAAATATCCAACCAATGATCCAGATAAATGAAGTTGAGATTTCTGCTCCTCCTTGTCCCTGATATTCACCACTGTTTTTCTTAAAGATAACTATTCTCAAATATATTTTATTAAAATCTCTGGAGATTTTGTGAACTTACCGATGTCGTTCGAAGATCCCAACTTTAAATTTCGAGTAAGATTAAGTCAAATTCTTTTTGATTTCAGCTTCTCCGG
>DATICR010000463.1:0-2848 GCA_035456745.1 Ignavibacteriaceae bacterium | reverse complement strand
GCCGGGATTTTTAAGTGATGGAAACGGACCAACTCACCAGGCAATTGAAGATATTTCATTAATGAGAACAATTCCACCAATGAATGTTTTTTGTCCTTCTGATGAAGAGGATATGCTTTCAGGATTAAAAGAAATTATTCTCCATCCTTCTCCTTTTTATGTCAGGTATAATGATTCAAAACCGGCTGTTAAACATGATAAAGATTTCAAAATAGGTAAAGCTGAAGTAATCAAAGAGGGCAGAGATGTAATAATATTCACATATGGAATTCTTTTAAGGCAAGCAATTGAAGCCGCAGATATTTTAAGAAGTGAAGGAAGATCTGTCGGAATAGTAAATATGCGTACTTTAAAACCAATAGATGAAGAAATTATTAAACAAACCTGCAGGCGGGATGTTCTTCTTGTAACTCTCGAAGATCATTTTATCACAGGCGGATTATATTCAATTATTGCAGAACTTCTGTTTAAAAACAGATTAAGATGTAATGTTTTTCCGATTACCCTTGAAAATAAATGGTTTAAACCTGCAATGCTGTCCGATGTACTTGATTATGAAGGATTCACTGCAGAAAAGATTGCCGGAAGAATTAACGAGGAATTAATTAAACTGTCGGAAAGTAAAGTATATTCAATTTAATAGGAAATTATAATGCCAAATAAAATAAGCTTTAACAAAGACTACCCTGATATTACAATTTCAGATAAATATTACAAAAAAGCCCTTGACTTAATACCTTCTGTAACCCAGACTCTCGCTAAAGGTCCGTCACAAAATATTAATGGTGTTGCACCGAAATATCTGGATAGAGGCAAGGGATCGCACGTCTGGGATGTAGATGGAAATGAATATATTGATTACCTGATGGGTATTGGACCATTGTCACTTGGCTATTCCTATGATAAAGTTGATGAGGCAATAAAAGCGCAGCTTGAAAAAGGAATAACATTTTCTTTGATGCATCCGCTGGAAGTTGAAGTTGCAGAATTGATTAATGAAATAGTCCCAAATGCAGAATCAATCAGATACAGCAAAACAGGAGCTGATGTTACTTCCGCAGCGGTTCGCGTTGCCCGTGCATATACAGGAAGGAATAAAGTCCTCTGCTGCGGATATCATGGATGGCATGACTGGTATATTTCTGTCACCGATAGGAATAAAGGAATTCCTGAAGTAATTCAGGATATGACATTCACTTTTAATTATAATGATATTGATTCGGTTATTGATTCTCTCGATGAAGATACTGCTTGTGTTATCCTGGAACCATTTGTTTTCCAGGCACCCCAAAATGATTTTCTTCAAAAGCTAAGAAGAGTATGCACTGAAAATGGAACGCTATTAATTTTTGATGAAATGTGGACAGGTTTCAGAATTTCACTCGGAGGTGCTCAGGAATATTTCGGTGTTGATGCGGATATGGCATGTTTCAGCAAAGCTGTTGCCAACGGCATGCCAATTTCAATCCTTACCGGAAGAAATAAAATAATGAAACTTCTTGAGAAAGAAGTATTTTTCTATACTACTTTCGGCGGTGAGGCGTTATCACTTGCTGCAGCCAAAGCAACTATTGAAGAATTGAAGAACAAAAAAGTTCCCGATTATTTGGCTAAACAGGGGAAGAAATTAAGAGAAGGATATAATAGTATAGCTTCGCAGCTTGGATTGAATTATACAATATGTTCAGGCTATGACTGCAGGACGATCATTACATTTGATGCAGGTATAGCCAATCCTCTTGAAATGAAATCACTCGTTCAGCAGGAAATGATTAAAAGAGGAATTCTCTGGGGAGGATTTCATAACATGAGCTTTTCACATTCCGATGAAGATATTAATTACACTTTAAATGTTTATAAAGAAGTACTGTCTATTTTGAAAAAAGCTGTTGATGAAAAAAATGTGGCCGGTTATTTAAGAGGAGAACCTGTCGAGCCGGTCTTCAGAAAAACAAGTAACTTTAATACCAAACCAAAAATTAAAAATGAAGCAAAGGTTTAATGGAAGCACCTTCACTTTTTTCTTTGAAAAATAAGGTCGCCGTCGTAACCGGGGCACTTGGTTTACTCGGGAAACAACATTGCTATGCATTATCCGAAGCCGGCGCTACTGTAATAGCATGCGATCTAAAAGAAAATGACTGTAAAGAATTTGCATTTAGTCTTGAAGGTGAAAATCTGGGGGTTGGGGTCGATATAACTTCAATGGAATCAATCAAGAAATTAAAAGAAAAAATTCTCAATAAATTTAAAAAGATAGACGTGCTGGTTAACAATGCGGCAATAAACGACATGTTTGAGAATCCGACTACAGCTGCAGAATTATCGAAGTTTGAAAATTATCCGCTGGAGTTATGGAATAAGTCGTTTGAAGTGAATGTAACAGGAACCTTTCTTTGTACGAAGATAATTGGTTCAGAGATGGCGCTGCGTAAAAACGGTGCTATAATTAATATAGCTTCAACTTATGGTATTGTTGCTCCAAATCAGTCTATTTATAAAAAAGAAGATGGGACACAATCTTTTTATAAATCACCTGCTTATCCTGCAACAAAGGGAGCGATAATTGCATTCACAAAATTCCTTGCTTCTTACTGGGGAAAAGATGGAGTTAGAGTAAATTGTCTCTCTCCCGGAGGAGTTGAAAACAATCAGGAAGATTATTTTATAAAGAATTATTCTGCGAGTACTCCTTTGGGAAGAATGGCTGCACCGACTGATTATAAAGGTGCAATAGTTTTTCTTGCAAGTGATGCATCATCTTACATGACCGGTGCTAATTTAATAGTGGACGGAGGATGGACAACCTGGTAATTGATAAAACACTTAAAGAAAAAAATATGCATCT
>DATICR010000462.1:0-2894 GCA_035456745.1 Ignavibacteriaceae bacterium | reverse complement strand
GATCTTCGCTACGCTCCGACTGATCCCGATAGGATCGGGATGCTTATCCATTCTTCCAACTTATATACTTTATTTTGGACAGATATGATTAATCCGATAATTCGTCAATTCGAAAATTTATTATATTGAATTTGTTACCCGACACACATATCTTTTCGCAATGATATTTTTAAATCCTGCCGTATTATTCGGCTTAATTGCTGCAAGCATCCCTGTTTTGATTCATCTTTTAAACCTTAAAAAGTTAAAGAAGATTGAATTCAGCACACTTTCCTTTTTAAAGGAGCTTCAGAAAAACAAAATTAGAAAGCTTAAATTAAAGCAATGGCTGCTGCTTGCTTTAAGAGTGCTAATAATTCTTTTTGTTGTTATGGCATTTGCCCGTCCTGCTTTAAAAGGATTTGCAATAGGAGGGACTACATCAGCGGCAAAAACGACCGCCATTTTTATTCTAGATGATACATTCAGTATGTCGGCAGTTGATGCAAACGGTTCTTACTTTAACCAGGCAAAACAAACTATAATCAATCTGCTTAAAAACCTGCAGGAAGGAGACGAGGCAGCGCTAATTCCCGTCTCTTATAAAGGAAATGAGGAGATTAAACCCACTCTTAATCTTGATGAGTTTTCAAAGCAAGTAAGGAACGCCGATATTTCTTATTCAAGCGGCACATTAAATCAGGCATTAATCAAGGCAGGAGAAATACTGAATAAATCCAAAAATTTCAATAGAGAAATTTACCTATTATCAGATTTTCAAAAAGGAAGAATTTCCGATGAGAAATCGCCTCCGGATTTAAGTAAAATCCTGAATGATAAAATAAAATTATATTCGTTTAATTTATCAGGGAAAGAGATATTCAATCTCGGGATAGATGATTTGATTGTGAATACACAGATTTTTGAAAAGGATAAGCCAGTAAATTTTAGCGTAGCTGTAACCAATTATTCCAATCAGCCTGTAGATAATACAGTGCTCTCCCTTTTTATAAACGGAGAAAGAAGTGCCCAGCAGAGTATTTCACTTAATGAAGGAGAATCCAAAGTCATTACAATGGAAGCAATCGCTAAATCGACTGGATATCTTGATGTCTCCGCAGAACTGGAAGATGATGATATTTTGCAGGATAATAAGAGGTATGCAAATTTTTATATCCCCGATAAAATTCCTGTAGCAATTTTTTATAACAATGAAAGTGACATTAACTTTGTGGAAACCGCATTAAGTCTTACCGGTGAATCTGGTGCAATTAAAATAACCCCAAAAAACCTTAACCAATTTTCTTCCTACGATCTTTCACAATTTAATGTAATCATTGTTGACGGTTCCATAAATATTTCCAGTGAAGATCGGCTTAAATCTTTTGTCGAAAACGGCGGAGGACTGTTCCTAATGCCGGAAGAAGAAAATGATATGCAGAGTTTCTCAAACATGACTTCAAAGCTTGGACTACCCTCTTCCGAAGGCGCAGTGGGAAAACTTAATGCAATAAATAATGCGGTTGCATTTGATAAAATTGAATATGATCATCCCATATTTCAGAATATTTTCTCACAAAACGAAAAGAAGCAGCTTGAATCACCTGATATATATTTTCATTATAAAATATCGACGAGAGGTAAAGGAGTTAATATAATAACTCTTACTGATGGAACTTCTTTTTTAGGAGATTATAAAATAGGAAAAGGAAAAGTACTGATTTTAAATACTTCCCCTGTATTAAGCTGGAGCAATTTACCATTGAAGAATATTTTTGCTCCCCTCATTCTTAAATCTGTTTTTTATCTCGCTTCCAGAGACAAGCCAGGGAGCGATTATTTTGCAGGAAATCCGGTGACGATAACATTATCCGGGATTACGCTCCCGCAAATAAAAGTTGAAAGACCCGATAAAACCGAAGAATTAATCAACCTGGAAAAATCAGGTACGTTAAATTTTATTACATATAATAAAACAACGATTACAGGGAATTACAAGTTTTATTCAGGGCAACAAATTGTCGATGAAGTTTCTGTTAACACCAATCCAGAAGAATCAGTAACAAAATACATAAGTGAAACCGATTTTAATAATTATTTGACTGAAGTTCACTTTAAGGGAAACCACATCCAAATTCCGAAGAATGAAAATCCTTCTGATATAGTTCTTCAATCAAGATTCGGATCGGAACTATGGAGATTATTTTTAATTGCAGCTTTAATTACAGCATTAGTTGAAATGGCGTTAGCAAGGAGTACCAAAAAAGATTTAGTATAAGTACAATATCCAAATATCATTCATTCCAATACAAAACTTTCAATTTTCACCATTTAACTTTTAGTCCTAAATAGCCCTTAATGATAAAATAAGGACAAAATCTGTTCAATAATCAGAAAATTCTAAATCATTTACACTCAAACTTCAGAATTATTTCAGAGGGTCTTCCATCTATCTAACGGTCATCTAACGGTCATCTAATGGTCATCTAACGGTCATCTAATTGTCATTAACAGTTCTATAGGACAGAGAATTTATCCTTCTTTTAGAACAGCAGTCGGTATTTCTTTTTCCAACCGCCAGCATTTTAAATCATCAGGATTAAAACCGATGCCACCCTCCCTGCATAAACATTTATATATTTCCTGATATTTTCTCAGAATTCTCTTCAGGAAGCCATGATGATAAGCCGCTTCACATATATTCCCGAATTGATCAGAATGATGCTCATCCAGGGTATATATCCAAATTTCATTCAGGTCAGATTCCACAGCCTGAGCAAAAAGATCATCAAATTCATTAATTTCATAACTATTTATCCAGGTCATTGTAAACTTTGAACCATATCTTTTTTTCATATCCATCCAGGATCCTCTCTGATCTTCTGATCCGGGAAGCCAGGCAAATTCAACATCGG
>DATICR010000461.1:0-5148 GCA_035456745.1 Ignavibacteriaceae bacterium | reverse complement strand
AAATGGGGACACACTCTGGACCCGGCTCTTCGGTAGTGACGGTATGGATGTTTTTGCAGACCTTATAGTAACTCCTGATAGCGGCAGCATTGCTATTGGCTTAACAGATACACCTGCCGATTTTGAAAATATTTATGTAGTTAAATTAGATAAAGACGGGAATACAGTGTTCGAAAAGAATTTTGGAGGATTACAAAAAGATGTAGCTCAGTCAATCGCACCAGCTGAAGATGGTGGTTTTGTAATGACAGGAGGTACAAAATCAATTAGTGCAGGAGAAGAGGATCTTTTCTTATTTAAAATTGACAGCCAGGGAGATTCTCTATGGTTCAAAACGTATGGTACTGCAGGAAATGATCCGGGATATGGAATTTCACCCGCATCTGACGGCGGTTTCATTGTAACAGGTAATTACAATTGGTCTGATGCCTGGTTGTTAAGAGTCAATGCTGAGGGAGATACTTTATGGACAAAATCCTTCGGCGGATCAAATTATGAGGAGGCTAACCTTGGCATTACAACTCCTGATAATGGAATTATTTTCTGCGGCAGCACCAGCTCATACGGCAGCGGTGAGCTCGATGCTTACCTGGTTAAAACCGACTCCTCCGGAAATTTATTATGGCAGAAAACATTCGGCGGTACAGGTTATGATGAAGGAAGAAAGATAGTTAAAAATCCAAATGGAGGTTATATCCTTCTTGCAAATACAGATTCACAAATAATGGGTGAATTTAACTATTTTATAATATCTACAGATGAAAATGGCGATACACTGTGGACAAAAGTTATAGGATCAACGGGTGGTGAAGATAGGGCTTATGGGATTCAAAATATTTCTTCAAATGAGTACATAATTGCGGGATCAACATTTGACCAGGTTAATCTCGGAGAAGCTACACTAACCCTGATTAAGGATGATTCCGCTCCCTCGGAGATTATTAAGGAAAATGCTGTTTCAGGATTCTACTTATATAATGCTTACCCGAATCCTTTTAATCCTGCCACAACAATTAAATATACAATTGGTAATTCCGGATCAACTAATCAGGAAAATATGACGACTTTAAAAATTTACGACATAATTGGTAATGAAATTACTACTCTGGTAAATTCATATCAGGGACCCGGTGAATATGAAGTGAAATTTGATGCATCGGGTTTGGCGTCAGGATTATATTTATGCAAGCTTAAATCAGGAAACTTTGTAGAGACAAGAAAATTAATGCTTCTTAAATAGCTGAATTATTTTGTCATTAGAGCAAGGATTATGGAAGAAGCCGAAGCCACATTAAGTGATTCGGCTTTTCCTTTTTTCTTTATAGAAATTATATGATCGGCAGTCTGCAGAATTCTTTCCCCCGGTCCATGAGCTTCATTTGAAAAAACCAGCACTGACTTTTCAGGACGGTCAAAATTAAATATATCCTCTCCCTGCAGATCAGAACAGATGATTTTATATCCGTTAATTTTTAATTTAATAAGATCATCCACACTTGTATCATCAAAAATTTTTAAATGGAATATAGAACCCATACTGGCGCGAATTACCTTTGGATTATAAATATCCACAGATTCTTCACTCATAAGAATCTCCGTAATACCAAACCAGTCACAATTTCTGATTATGGTTCCGGCATTCCCCGGATCTGTTATATTATCAAGATACACAGAAATATTTCCGCTTACCTTTTTGATAGTGAATTTATTAATGGCATAAGGAAAGACAGAAATTATTTCCTGAGGATTTTTTGTATCGGTTAATTTATTAAATTCTGTTGATTTGACAGTTTCTATCCTGAAATCCTGCAGACTTTCAAAATATTTTCGGTTTGATTCGTAATAAGGAACAGTCGTTATTATTATCTCAGGTTTATTCCCGCTGCAAATTCCTTCATCAATAACTTTACTGCCTTCTGCAATAAATTTGTTTTCCTGCTGGCGGAATTTTTTAAGAAGCAGAGATGAATAATATTTAATTTCATTCTTGGAAATCATACGAGGTCATTGTATTCGTGCCTAATATCATTCCCTTCATCACCGGCAAGCTGTTTCAGGTGCTGATATGTATAAATACCGGTATTATGTCCGTCTTTCCAGGTGATCTGTATAGCATATCCGCCTACTGTTTTAATATCAATGATTTTGTACATTTCAGGATTCGTAGCTTTTTTAGCAGGACGGTAAGATTTCATCAGAACGGTTTCCCCTTTACACACTGCACAGGGACATTCATCGCGAAGATATTTCAATCCTATTTCGCTTTCTGAATCATCATCCCACTTAATAAATAATTTGTTTTTATCTTTAACCTTAATTTGTTTTGGAGACATTCTGTTATTTTGACGCTTTCAAATTATGATATTATAATTAAACTGCTTAATGGATAAATTTTTTCTTTTAGCTTTAGTAAATTAAGAAGAAATGACATACGTTTAAATTAAAATCGGACGGATTTGATATGAGTATCGAATATTAGAATTCATTATTGCCGCGAAGTCACTGAGACGCAAAGTGTCGTAAGGATTTGTTGACATAAATTAAATCCCGTTTTAATTAAAATAGTAAATGGATATCAGGATTCGCAAACAAATCACTCTGTAAATTTACAGCTTAAATTAAAAGGAAAAATTATATGGAGTACAAAAATCTTGGAAAGAGTGGATTAAAAGTTTCGAGAATTTGCCTTGGCTGTATGAGCTTCGGCAGTCCGCAATCACGCAAATGGATGTTAAATGAAGTACAGGCCCGTCCTATAATTAAAAAGGCTCTTGAATCAGGAATAAATTTCTTCGATACAGCTAATATGTATGCTGAAGGATTAAGCGAAGAAATTACCGGAAGAGCTCTCACTGAATTTGCGAAACGTGCAGAGATGGTTATAGCTACTAAATTATTTTTCCCGATGCGCAAGGATGTGAATGGAAGAGGACTTTCGCGTAAAGAAATATTCACTGAAGTAGAAATGAGTCTAAGGAGACTAAGGACAGATTATATTGATTTGTATCAAATCCATAGATGGGATTATGAAACACCAATAGAAGAGACCCTGGAAGCACTTCACGATGTTGTCAAAGCCGGTAAAGTTAGATATGTCGGGGCATCATCTATGTTTGCCTGGCAATTCTGCAAATCACTTTATCTTGCAGAACTGAACGGATGGACAAGATTCGTTTCCATGCAGCCATATTATAATTTATTATACAGGGAGGAGGAACGTGAAATGCTGCCATTGTGTCAGGAGGAGGGAATTGGAGTAATTCCCTGGAGTCCACTTGCTCGCGGTCACCTGGCGCGCTCCTGGGAGAAACAGTCAGACACTCTCAGAGCAACAAATGATCCTTATGGTCAAAGTCTGTATGAAGCTACACGTGATGTGGATGAAAAAGTTGTCGGAAAAGTCACAGAATTAGCAAAAATAAGAGGTGTTTCTCAGGCGCAAATCTCATTAGCGTGGCTGTTTTCGAAGCCCGTCGTCACAGCACCTATAGTAGGTACAACACAGTTGCATCATCTGGAGGATGCAATTGCAGCATTGTCTGTTAAATTGTCGGATGAGGAAATTCAGATTTTGGAAGCTCAGTATGTGCCTCATGCAGTTACAGGTATAGGAGTGCAATCACAAAAATAGACCTTGCCGCAATACACCCCTTAAAATGACGGATGAGTACCTTTCACTTTCGGTCATCATAAATTATGTTTATTCCGAAAGTTGTTGAAGAAAAGAAAAAGGAACGGAAAATGGAAACTGTAAATAAGAATCAGTTTATCGTTGAAGAAAGACTTGATACCAATAATAAAATAGTGGGGTATCTTTATAATACCAACCAGCGTTCTCTTAGTATCAGCTTGTTATTACTCAGATGTACTATAGGTATTATTTTATTCATAGTAGGATCCGGAAAAGTCTTTGGTTGGTTCGGTGGGTTCGGCATGGATCTTACATTAAAGTTTTACAATCAATCGGGAATTTCAAATCTATTCGCATATATGAGTATATATACCGAATTTATTGGAGGACTATTACTGGCACTTGGATTTTTAACAAGGTTCGTTTCAATAGCAATTATTATAAATATGATAGTCGCAACAATCATATCCCTCCCGAACGGTTTTTTAGGTCCTAATGGAGCATCTTACCCGTTCGTCTTTTTAATAATTGCTATCACAATTTTTCTGGCAGGTCCGATGTCCTTAAGTATTGATAATATTATTAAGAAAAAATCTTTTGCCTGATAATCCTTACTATAATTATCATTTGTAAAATTCAGGAAAAATATATAGAACGCTGTAACTATTTAAAATCCACTGTACTCAGAAATTCAGGCGGCTTTCTTGCTTTTGATGCCTGTTCGTATCCGTATGCAATTTTCAGCAGTATCGGTTCGCTCCACGCCCTTCCGTAAAATGAAATACCAATAGGTAAACCAAATATAAATCCGGCAGGTACTGTTATATGAGGATATCCGGCTACTGCTGCTAATGAAGAACTTCCTCCCAGAAAATGATCACCATCTATAAGATCAGTCATCCAGGCAGGACTATCAGTCGGGGAAACAAGAGCCTCAAGATTATACTTATCCATTACGGCATCAATTCCTTCCTTACGGGTAAGATTGTGATCTTTTTCGAGGGCTTCAAGATATTCTTTGTCCGTTAATGGTCCCTTCCTTTCAGCTTGTAAGAACAATTCCTGCTTAAAGTAGCGCATTTCTTCAGAAGCATTCTTTTCATTGAAATCAATTAAGTCTTTTAGGGAATGTACGGGACTATCTGGATTCCGGTGATCCAGATATGCCTTCATATCAGCTTTTAGCTCATATAAAAGTACAGTTAACTCAGAATCATCGAATTTCCCGATTGATTCAACTTCAACCGGGTCAATTAATTCAGCGCCATTCTTTTTCAGAATATCCAGTGCATTTTCAATTACTTTGTCGACTTCCGGATGGAAACCAAAATATTTGCGAACAACTCCTATTCTTGTCCCTTTTAACCCATTAACATCAAGAAATTGAGTATAGTCTGTATAAGATTTTCTTTTATTATCCAATGTAGCCTGATCCTCAGAATCGGTTCCGGTGATAGCGCCTAATAATATTGCAGCATCCTCAACAGTTCTTGCCATCGAACCTGCTGTATCCTGTG
>DATICR010000460.1:0-4672 GCA_035456745.1 Ignavibacteriaceae bacterium | reverse complement strand
TATGAATATGTTTGATCGTGAAGCGGGAATGACTTTATCAAAACCTTCCAGATTTATTACTGGGATAAATCAAAATCTCGCCGAAGGCTGGCTGCTTGAGGATGAACAGTTTTAAGTTTATAAACTTGCTGTTGACATTATAGATCAATAACTATATTTTATATTTTAAATCTTAAAATCTTCGGATTTTTTCTCTTCAATTGGGACCAGGGGAAACTAGATTAATTCATTAATCATACCAAATTCCAAAACCAAATAAATTCTAAATCAATTGAGGCCGAGATGAGGCCGAACTAGTCCTTGTAGGACCCTTGTTGTCCTTATGTGGTCTATCAGTTTAATATTAATAAAAATCGGTAAATATTACAGAAATTACTTTTTTCTGAGTTTATCCCACGGGCGAGTTTCAACAAGGAAACTCATCCTGTAGTCCTTCGCTTACAAATGGAAGGGCATATTGTCAGTCATTACTTTTTGTTAATAATTCTATCTGGAATTCGAAAGTTAACACTATAAATAAAAAGACATCACTTTTAACATATCCCTCTCTTCTCAAGAGAGGGATTATAGGGTGAGTTAAATATATTAAATTGACACCTATAATCTTCTGGGTGGAACCAAGAAAAGTACGGGAAACAAAATTATCTCAATAAAATCATCTTACGTACCTGAATATGTTCCCCGGATTGGAGTTTATAAAAGTAGACTCCGCTGGTTAAATTTTCACTTCTAAATTTTACGCTATAATGTCCGGCAGGTCTGTATTCATTAACAAGTGTTGACATTTCTTCACCCAGGACATTATAAATTTTAAGAGATTGCCACTCCGGTTTAGATGTTTGCCAGCTTATTGTAGTAGAAGGATTAAATGGATTAGGATAATTCTGTTCAAGATAGAAAGAAGAAATCTTAATTTTTTCAGGAATTGTTGAAGAAGGTTTTTGATAAACATATTTTACCATTTCACCATTTTCACCTATACCGAATCCATGAATAGTATCGGGAAAACTTATTTTAATAACATTTACTGAATCAGGAGTAGGCATCTCACTCCATGTTTGTCCTTCATCATTTGAGTACAGAAATTTTCTTTGAGCTCCCAGCGGAGCCCAGCCTTCAGTAGATGTCCTGAAATCTATATCCACAGGATACCAGAGTATGCCCAGCAAATTATATTCCCAGATATTTCCTCCATTGAATGTTACAACTTTGCTTGCACCGTATTCCGGATCTCCTCCCATAGCAAGTACATGAAGAGAGTCAAATATCTGAAGATCATAAACGGGTTCCGATGTGAGCGAATCAACCACTGTATTCCAACTGATCCCGCCATCGGTAGTTCTCCAAACGACTCCTGCGATATCCCTTACACCGCCGCATGCATAACCATACTGATCATTAAAGAATTTTATAGTATATGGAGGGAAACCTGCCAGAACAGAACTATCCCGGATAACATCCACCCAGTTTGCACCGCCGTCAGTTGTTCTCATAAAAAGATTAGGGTACCCTGCCGCAAATCCCTTTAATGTATCTAAAAAGTAAAAAGTATTTGCAAATTTTTCACCAACTCTGAATCTTGTTTTGATCCAGTTCAATCCTCCATTTGTAGTCTCAAGAATAAAAGTTCCGTAAGGTTCAAAATCATTGCTCCATGCTGAAGCCCAGCCTCTTAAAGTATTCAGAAAGAAAAGGTTTACGATATTTAATGAATCATTTGAATATTGAGTACTCCAGTTCGATCCACCATCCGAAGTATGGAAAATCAATCCTGAATCTCCGGATACCCAACCGTTAAGACTATCCATAAAGACTATCGAATTTAATCTGTGAGTTGTCGGACTCTGAATCCTCTCCCAGAAGTTCTGGGAATAAATAAAATTATTTAGTGAAACCAGCAAACAAAAAAATGTAATAGTTTTATTCATATTTAATATTAAACATCAATTGAAGAGTTAACTAAAAATATAAATTTAATTTATATAATGCAGATAGAAAAAGAAAATATTAAAAAGAAGATTATAATGTCCAATTTCTTTCACTACCAGTCGGAAAATACTTTTCACCTAATAAAAAAGTAAGTACGCCCATTGAAAGATTTGCCGACTGAGGACCTGCCTGACGGCAAGGCAGGTTGTTGACTGAAGACTACCTACGTTATATAATAAAAAAGGCAGCTCACTTTAAGCAGCCTTTTAATTTTAAGAAGCTTTAACTTCTCTTTACTTCATCAGGATCATTTTTTTTATTGATGACCGGGTTCCAGCTTCCAGTTTATAGTAATACACTCCGCTGGCAATCCGGCAGCTGCCGGATGATGCATTAAAGTTTACTTCGTGCTGTCCGGATTTCTGAAAACCGTCAACAAGTGTAATAATTTTCTGGCCGAGCAGGTTATAAACATTCAGCTTTACAATTTGATCAGCCGGGATTGAGTAACGAATCATAGTCGATGGATTGAAAGGATTAGGATAATTCTGATCTAATGAGAAAGATGAGGCAATATTAATTTTTATTTCAATTACTTTTGAATATTTATACGTGCCGTCGAAATCTATCTGTCTTAGCCTGTAAGAATAATTTCCTGATGAAGGAACTTCATCCGTATATGAATAATTTTCCGGAATTGTTGTTGTGCCGTTTCCTTTCACAAAACCAAGTTTTACAAATTTAGAATTCGCGTCTTGTCTTTCAATATCAAATCCATAATTATTTACCTCAGTAGATGTAATCCAGTTCAGGATTATTTTAGATTCATTAACAGAGGCAGTGAAAGAAATCAATTCAACAGGAATATATGGAGAGCGATACTTTACCATATCACCATGTTCCCCTATCCCAAAACCATGCGCTGTATCGGGAAAACATATTTTAATAACATTTACAGAATCCGGCGTATAAAGCTCAGTCCAGTTTGATCCTGCATCAGATGAGTATAAAAATTTTCCCTGAGCACCCATTGGCGCCCATCCTTCAAGTGAATTTCTGAATTCGACATCAACGGGATACCACAGAGTACCGAGTAAAGTATACTGCCAGGAATTTCCACCATCATATGTCACTACTTTACTTGCCCCATATTCAGGATCGCCTCCCATTGCAATAACATGAAGTGAATCAAAAATATGAAGACCATAAACAGGTTCTGATGTTAGAGTATCGACTACGGTTGTCCAATTTATTCCTCCATCAGTGGTTCTCCATACTACACCGGCAATATCGCGGACACCTCCGCAAGCATATCCGTATTCATTATTAAAAAATTTTATTGTGTATGGTGGAAACCCTGCTAAAAACGCTGAGTCAAGATTTACACTGCTCCAGGTAATGCCGCCGTCGATTGTTCTGAGAAAACATTGGGGATAACCTGCAGCAAATCCTTTTAACGTATCCAGGAAATAAAATGAATTTACAAATTTCTCACCTATGCCCATTAGCTGCTTGTTCCAATTTATTCCGCCATTAGTCGTCTTAAGGAAGTAAGTGCCGAATGGTGGATAAAAATCGCTCCACGCCGATGCCCAGCCGTTCTGATCATTAAGGAAAAAAATATTTACTACATTCAGCGAGTCATTTGAAAATTGAGTATTCCAGTTCAGTCCGCCATTGGAAGTATGAAATATTGTACCTGAATCTCCGGTAACCCAGCCATTAAGACTGTCAATAAAAACAATTGAATTTAGTCTTTGAATAGTAGGACTTTCAATTCTCTGCCAGAAATTTTGGGAATAAATTGAAGTAGTTAAAACCAGTAGGAAAGAAAATGTTACAATTTTATTCATTTGACAATCAGTCTATTTGAAGAACTGTCTAAAAATAAATATTTAATTTGTTTAATGCAGATGAAAACGAAACTATTGATTAGTATGTGAGTTAATTGTTAATTGATCTCATAGTCCCTAAGTCTCAAAGACTAACCAGCTGAACTTTAACAATACACAAATAAAAAAAGGCTGCCCATTTCTGAGCAGCCTTTAATTTTTTCAGAAGTCTTCTGACGTCTGACCTTTGATCTCTGATCTATGACTTCTGATTAATTACTTCATCAGGATCATCTTTCTAATTGATGATTGTGTTCCGGCTTCCAGTTTATAGAAATATACTCCGCTTGCAAGATTTGATGCATTGAAGTTTACTTCGTGCTGTCCGGATTTCTGCATTCCATCAACCAGTGTCATTACTTTCTGTCCCAGCAGGTTATATACATTCAGCGCTACGTGTTGATCTGCAGGAATTGAATACTGGATCAATGTTGTGGGATTGAATGGATTAGGATAATTCTGCTGCAGAGCAAATTCCACAGGTGCAACAACGCTGACTTCAACTTCTTTCGAGTAACTCGATGCTCCGCTGAGATCAACTTGTTTTAATCTGTAAGTGTAACCACCTGATTTAACATTATTATCATTAAAGGTGTAGCTTTTCGGCTCTGTGGTAGTTCCAAATCCTGCTACATAACCGATTTTCTGATATTCACTACCGGCTGATTTGCGTTCTACTTCAAATCCTTTATTGTTTGTTTCAGTTGCTGTCTGCCAGGTTAAAGATACATCAGTTTTATTTACAGCAGCACTGAAAGAAGTAAGTTCTACAGGAACAATATGAGTATGAACTACTATAAGGTAAGGCGGATTTGGTTGTGACCATCCGTCGAAATTAACGTAAAATGAAT
>DATICR010000459.1:0-3475 GCA_035456745.1 Ignavibacteriaceae bacterium | reverse complement strand
ATACAACCATTCTGATTTTTAAGATGCAAATATAAATATTTGGAATCCTAATAAAAAGGTAAGAAAAAAGTGGAGATAGCATTTGGAGATTTTTTAAAACAACTAATTATTTAGTACTTGTTCCAGGTAATTTGACTAATTAATTAACATTCGTATAATCTCTCCTGAATACCTCATTCCATTGAACTATTTCCCTTTTAATAAGTCCCATTCTTTACATTCAATCAATCAATCTGACTATCATTCTCTTTCAAACCTTTGTTATTTGTCTAATTCACACATTTCTTTCATTTGTTGTAATTCCTTATTTTTCTTACTTTTACATACTACAATCAATTAAATCACTTAATAATTAATGAGGATATTATGCTGAAAGATAAAATCCAAAAAGCATTAAATGCGCAGTTGAATCTTGAAATGGCTTCATCTTATCTCTACCTTTCAATGGCTACGTATTTTGAAAATGTAAATTTTAATGGCTTTGCAAGCTGGATGAAAATTCAATCAGGAGAAGAGTACGGCCACGCTATGAAAATTTATTCCTATATAAACCAAAGAAACGGCAAAGTAAATTTGATGAAAATTGATGCTCCCAAAAGTGAATGGAAAGATGCAGTAGAAGTATTCTCTGACACCCTGAAACATGAACAGAATGTCACTGAAAAAATAGGGAATCTTGTCGAACTTAGTTTAACCGATAAAGATTATGCAACAAATACTTTCCTTCAGTGGTTCGTTACGGAACAGGTTGAAGAGGAAGCAACAGCAATAAATATCCTTGATAAGATAAAAATGATAGGTGATAACAGGAACGGGTTATTCCTCCTGGACAGAGAATTGGGAATGAGAGCTGCCCGTTAATTATTTATTCTGGGTAATTATTAAGACTAAGAAAATTCAGTGTTTAATTGGAGCTACCGGAATCATGGTGTGCCGCATCGAGTGAACTTTGTTAGCAACGGGTAATTCAATTTCGTCTTTTACTCTTGCTTCGAAGTAATCTCTGAATCTCTGAACCATATATTTAACGGGCCAGGCTGCGGCTTCGCCAAGAGCACAAATTGTATTCCCCTCTATATTGCTCGCTATGGATACCAGCAGGTCTATATCACTTTTTGAGCCTTCACCCCCTATAATCCTGTTCAGTATTTTCAGCATCCATCCGGTTCCTTCACGGCAGGGTGTACACTGACCGCAGCTTTCGTGATAGTAGAATTTGGCAATTCTTGCCAGTACCTTTACGAGATCAGTGTCTTCATCCATTACCATAACTCCGCCGGTACCTATTGCTGTACCGACTTCCTTAAGCGATTCTGCATCCATCTTTACGCCCTCTATCTGATCTCCTCTGATAGGAGGCATAGAAGAACCTCCCGGAATTACACATAAAACTTTCTTATTGCCCGGTACACCGCCGCCATATTTATATATAAGGTCGGTCAATAAAGTTCCTGAGGGAAGTTCATAGACTCCAGGATTATTTATATGCCCGCTTAATCCATAAAGTATTGTCCCGGGATGCTTTGGTTCACCTATTTTTGAGAACCATTCCCATCCATTTTTTATTATCGGAGGAACATTTGTAATAGTCTCAACGTTATTTATTGTGGTCGGATTCCCCCACAATCCAAACTGCGCAGGAAAGGGAGGTTTAACTCTTGGATAACCCCTCTTCCCTTCGATAGAGTTCATCAGCGATGATTCTTCGCCGCAAATATATGCACCTGCTCCTTTGTGAATATAAATATTGCAGGAGAAATCCGTTCCGAAAGTTTCCTTCATCTTCTCGCCGATAAATCCTTTTGTATAAGCATCGTCAAGTGCCTTCTGTAAAAGCTTTATCCACTTATGATATTCACCGCGGATATATATATATGTTACTTTTGCACCTATGGCGTAAGAAGTAATTATTATTCCTTCGATTAATTGGTGAGGATTGAATTCAAATATCTGCCTGTCCTTAAAAGAACCGGGTTCACTCTCATCGCCGTTTACACATAAATATTTCGGCTTGTTGGTAGTTTTAGGCATAAAGCTCCACTTAAGTCCTGTAGCAAAAGCCGCTCCGCCTCTTCCTCTCAAGCCGGATTTTTTTACCTGGTCGATAATATCATCGGAAGACTGGCTGAAAGCCTTCTTTGCAGCGTCATATCCGTCGTGCTTTAAATAAACATCTATTAAGTGTAAATCTTTTATATCGGGAAGAACTATTTTTTCCATTTAATTCTTATTCTTTAATGAATCCAGTATTCCGTCTACTTTTTCTTTGGTAAGATTTTCGTAGAAATCTTCATTTACTGCTAACATTGGGGCAGTGCCGCAGGATCCCATGCACTCAACTTCTTCAAGTGAGAAATTCTTATCGTCAGTTACCTGCATATTTTCAATACCCAGCTTCTCTTTAACTCTGTCAAAGAGTTCATATCCACCTCGCAGCATACAGCTTATATTGGTACAAACCTGTATATGATATTTCCCCATCTCCTTTTGATGATACATAGTATAAAAAGTCACTACACCTAAAACTTCTTCCGGGGTTAACTCAAGTATTTTGGCTGTTTCTCTTATTACTTCATTCGAAATGAAACCATTCTGCTCCTGTGCGATATAAAGCACAGGCATTAGTGCCGGTTTTTTTAATGGATACTTTTTTAATATCTCATTAATTTTCTGAAGATTTTCTTCTGTAAACTGAAAGTTCATATTAGATTAAGTTTAAGTTCTTGTTTTAAGTTAACTCAATATTATATTCTTTTTTATCTTCATATACCCTATACGAATTACTTTTTATTAATCCAACATTGAAACAATTTCAGTCGACGCTCTATCCAAATGATAATAAACATTCATGATATATGAATTATCTTTAAAAAAATTTATTAGTGAATTCTACAAATTCTAAAGAACGCTTATATACCTTCAATTTTTACTGATTAAAATTCAATTAAATTCCTTAATATTCTTGAACTTGAACTTATTTATCTGCCTCACCCATTATGGGATCAAGACTGCCAATTATTGCCACAACATCAGATATCATCTGACCCTTAATAAGATGCGGAAGTGATTGGAGATTCACCATAGAAGGACTGCGGATTTTACACCTCCAGGGACGGCCGCCACCTTTACTGACAAGATAAAATCCCAGTTCACCTTTTGAACCTTCGATAGCATGATAAATATCTCCTTCCGGCGGATTGATTCCGAAATTTACTATCATAAAATCATGTATAAGTTCTTCCATCTTGGTGTAAATCTCTGTCTTATGAGGAAGAACTTTTTTGGGCTGATTGAGTAGTACCTCCCCTTGTGGCATTTTATCAAGAATCTGCCTGATAATCTTTGCGCTTTCCCTCGATTCATCCGCACGAACGAAATATCTTGCGAGTGAATCACCATCAGGAAAAGTAACTACCTTAAAATCCATTTCGTTGTAACACAAATACGGAGAGTTTCTTCTCAAATCAAATTCAAC
>DATICR010000458.1:0-9244 GCA_035456745.1 Ignavibacteriaceae bacterium | reverse complement strand
TGAAATAATATTATATGATTTATCTTCATAAGAATAGTGGTGGTATTCAGCAGTTGTTCCATTTCCGCTGACAAAACCAATTTGCTCCCATCCGCTGCCGGCTCTTCTTTCAACATAATATCCTTTATTATTCACCTCTGTAGAGGTTGCCCAATTCAGGACAGCTTTATGATCAATTAAACCGGCACTAAAAGAAATCAGTTCTACAGGTATTACCCCGCTTTTACCGCTAATGACAGTTAGTGCACTTGTTAATCCGCTGGGAGGTAAAGTTACTAATGCAACTATGTCACCTATTCCATCCCCGGTAAAATCTGCATAAACAGGAGAAGCAGTGCCCCAATATACTCCAGCTCTCATTATATAATTAAATGTTCCGTCTCCGTTGTTAATATAAATTGATAAATCATTTGAAGCCTGGTTTCCAACCATTATATCTTTAAAACCATCTCCGTTTAAATCTCCTGTAGTAATTCCGGAAACATTTAGGAGGTCGGGAGAATAAGCCCCGTCATAGTTTTGAGCCGATTGAAAACTACCGTCTCCATTACCGATTAGAACAGACATTCCCGATGTAGAACTAAAAGTACTTGCCGCAATATCAGAAATTCCATCATTGTTAAAATCATCAATAACAACATCCTGAGGATTTAATTGAGTGGCATATGATTCGGGGGACTGAAATTGTCCGTTACCAAGTCCAATATGAACATCAATGGAATTCGATTGTCCAGTGACCAGATCAATAATTTCATCACCATTAAGATCTTTCGCTTCCAGAGTTGAGGGAAAAGGATCTACAATAAAATAAGTTGCTGCCGCAAATGTCCCATTTCCGTTATTTTTGCTTATAAAAATCCTTTTTGCAGATTCCGGAACATCCGGGCATCCGAGCCATTCTGTAATAACAGCATCAAGATCACCGTCATTATCAATATCCAAAGCATCAATATCTGACCAGCCGCAGGAACCAACAGACCAGGTTTGAACTGTTCCGAATGTTCCGTCACCATTATTCAATGCGGTATGAAAATCGTATGGAGGAGAACCTATAGATGTAGCGAAAATTAAATCAGGGTATCCGTCATTATTCAGGTCTCTGAATTTTGCCTGAACCCCACCGCTTCTTTCGGTATATGTTATTTGATCAGCAAAAGTACCGTCACCATTATTTTTAAGCACAGCAACCTGTGAACCCACAGCAGCCCTTCCCGAAGCTGAAGTAACAATATCCAAATCGCCGTCCAGATCAATATCCGCAGCATCAATTGAACCAGCTATGGAATTTGTGAGGTATTGAGGTGGGTTTAAGAAAACGCCGTCGCCGGGATTTAACCTGACCGTCACTTCCATTGAATAATTATCTGCAGTTAAGACATCAACGTCTCCATCATTATTGACATCGGAAAGCGATAAATTAAATGTTCCCTGGCCTGCTGGAAATAATGATGGTGATAAAAATCCTCCGGAACCATTGTTCATTAAAACCTCGAAGCCATCCGTGTTTCTACCATCATAAGAATCTCCAACTATATCCTTCCAGCCGTCATTATTTAAATCAGCGGTTTCAATATCAACCGAGCCGCTGGTAAAGGGGGTTAATATTAATGGTTCGGGTGAAATAAATGTACCATCGCCTGCATTGCGGAAAATTGCTATAGCGGGTTCAAAATTGCTATTAGTACCGGTACTTGAATAGAGAGCATCTATGTCTCCATCATTATCAATATCAGACAAAGCAATTGACTGATAAAAATCACCAGCTATTGGACTGAAAACATTATATTCTGTTTTATTACTAAAATCTATTCCTCCTGAATTGATAAGAACATTCATTTTTTGACCCGCATTTGCTATAACCAGGTCGGGCAGGTTATCATTATTAATAAGTTCAGAAGCTATTTTATATGGTCCGGAACCTGAAGGGAATGTTATTTGATTTGAGAAGGTCCCGTTCCCATTATTTATAAGAATAGAAACTGTATTTCCCTGTCCATTAAATCCATAATTTGCAACAGCAAGATCTTCATATCCATCATTATTGAAATCAGATGAGGTTAAACCTACCGGTCCAGTACCTGTATTATAATTAACCGCGCTATTAAATGTACCGTTTCCGTTATTGATGAAAACGGAAATACTATTTCCCTCAGAGTTTGCACCGGTATTTGACACAGCAATATCATTAAACATATCATTATTAAAATCTGAAATAACAATATCCAAGGTTGGATTCGGAGACGCGTAATGGGTTGGTGTGCCATAAAATCCATTTCCATCATTAAAAATAACAGCAAATCCATTTCCAAAAGGTGACTCAGAAACAGCTGCATCGATATCTCCATCATTATCAATGTCTGCCGTTTTTAGTGAGGTGGGAAATCTTCCGTTATTAAAATTACCTGTATTAAATCCATACCAGGTATTTTTAAATACATCGAGAGTTGTCTGACTAGTTGCCTCGCAAGTAAATATTAATGAGAAGATAATAAAAGGAATTATCTTTCCTGTCTTGCTGATCGATTGATTAAAAACATGCATGGGCACACCTCAGATTTTTTATTAAATATATATATATATTAAGTGATGTTTCCTAAGAAAAAATGACAATCTATTTTGAAATAAAATTCCTATAAAGAATATAATACGCAATTTTGGTGTTTATTAATTCAGCACTTAGTATAAAATTTTAATCCATGGAGTTTTTTAATCAGCATGGGCTTTATCACTTTTGAAACTTAATTGTTGACATTTAAAAAATAATTATGTAAAATGTAAACGTTTACATTTAACTATTCCTTTAAACGCAGTTTTTTTTGTTAGTTCATAAAAATTATTTTCTATTAATCATTTCCATCTTAAAAGAATTTCCAGGAGGTTTATTCGATCCGATTGTTACAATTTTTATTACTTGTCAGTTAAATCTTTTTCAAGAGATAAGAATTCCTGCACCCTAAAACCTGCTGAGTTCCTTTAAGGTGGAATCTATTAAAAGGCAGCTATGGCCGCGACTATCAAAGAAGTTGCTTCACAGGCAAAGGTTTCTATTGCTACTGTATCCAGAGCATTAAATAATGATCCCAGGGTCACCAAAGAAACTCACCACAAGATTCTCACGATTGCCAAAAAATTAAATTATAAACCAAATGAACTAGCCAGAAATTTCGTAAGGCAAAAATCCAACTTAATAGGCTTAATATTACCTGAAATATCCGATGAATTTTTTACTGAAGTAATCAAGGGAGTGGATGAGGTATTATATAATTATGGATACTATACTCTCGTAGCAAGTTCTCACAAATATAAAAGCCTTAGAGACGAGATCATCGCATTTACCAACAACAGACTTCTCGCAGGGTTAATTCTGCTTGCACCTGACCTTAAATTAACCGTTGAGGAAGTTCTTTTAAAAAGTAAAATCCCGATTGTATTAATAAATTCAGATCCAAACCAGCAAAAATTTGACAGGATTGCCCTGGATAATTTTGAAGGTGCATATGAGATGACAAAATATCTCATTGAGACCAAAGGATATAATAACCTTGCATTTTTAACCGGACCATCTAATAATATTGATGCCGGAATGAGAGAGAAAGGATTTGTAGAAGCCTGCAGAAAATATAATACCGGATATTCAATTGAGCCCGGTGATTTTACAAAGGAGAGTGGATTCAAAGGCTGCAAAAATCTTCTGTTGAGAGAAAACAGACCCCGGGCAATCTTTGCAGGAAATGATATGATGG
Organism: Ignavibacteriaceae bacterium; assembly: GCA_035456745.1. GTDB lineage: Bacteria > Bacteroidota > Ignavibacteria > Ignavibacteriales > Ignavibacteriaceae > DATFVA01. The sequence continues at coordinate 5,501 of DATICR010000458.1, read as the reverse complement.
CAATTGGATGTTACGATTATATTTGGAAAACCGGGATGAAAATACCTGAAGAGGTTGCTATTGCAGGATTCGATGATATTTTTGTTTCACAATATCTCTCACCTTCTCTTACTACAGTCAGAATACAGATTGAAGAAATTGGCAAACATGCTGCCGACACCCTTATTCAAAGAATAAATAATGACAGTGACTCGCCTAAAGTTGTTTTTAAAGCTTCAAGTGAACTGGTAATCCGGGAATCATGTTAGCAAAGAAACTGCAATGAAATTTGAAACCAAATATGGTCACTTTTCAGAAGATGGAAATGAGTACATCATAAAAACCTATGATACTCCAAAACCATGGGTAAATGTAATTTCAAATGGTGAATACGGATTAGTACTATCCCAGGCCGGTGGTGGATTCAGCTGGCTTACACACTCGGAATTTAACAGGCTTAACCGGTGGCATCAGGATTTAATTCAGGATAATTGGGGAAAATATTTTTATATAAAGAATAATGATACTAATGAAGTCTGGTCGCCAACCTGGATGCCGGTCAAAACAAATCCTGATTATTTCAGTGCAGCGCATGGTATTGGTTATTCCCGTTTTGAAACTGAATATAAAAGTATAAAAGTTGTACTGACCGTATTTGTACCTTTGGACGAAGAGCTGGAGATTTGGAATTTCAGGATTGAAAATAAAAACAACTCAAAGATTGATCTTTCTATTTATACCTATTTTGAATGGTGTCTTGGTTCTTCATCAGATCATCACAGAGAATTTCATAAGACTTTTCTTGAAACAAAATTCAATGACGACCTTAACTGTATGCTAGGCACCAAGCGATTGTGGGAAATTCCTCTTGGAGACAGGGGACACTGGAATATTAAATATCCCTATTATGGATTTATTTCCTGCTCAAACAAAATATCCGATTATACCGGTGATAAAGAATCTTTTCTTGGAAGATTCGGTTCCATCTATAATCCGGAAGGATTGTACAATGAGGAACTTGGCAAAAATACAGGGAAATGGAATGATTCAGTAGCTGTAGTTAAAACCGGAATTCAGATTGAACCTTCGGGTATCGGGGAACTCCATTTCAGAATAGGAATAAAATCAGATCTTAATGCAATCGGCAAATCACTTAAAAAATTCATAACTACTGAAAGTGTTTATTATGCTTTAAAAGATGCCCGGAATTTTTGGCAGGAATTATTAAAAACATCAACTTTCCAGACACCGGATGAAAGCATAAATCTTTTAACAAATAAATGGTTACGATACCAGTCAATCTCAGGACGATTGTGGGCTAGAACAGGTTATTATCAGCAGAGTGGAGCTTATGGCTTCAGAGATCAGTTACAGGACAGCTTAATCTTTCTTCAGTTAAATCCCTCACTTACTTTGCAGCAAATCAAGTTACATGCAAGACATCAATTTAAAGACGGAACAGTATTACACTGGTGGCATCCGATAACTGAAACAGGTATGCAGACCAAAATGACAGATGATCTCTTATGGCTACCGTTTGTATTAATTCAATATATAAATGAAACCGGCGATTACCGGTGCTTAAAATTAAAAGAACCTTATTATGATGATCCGGCAGTAAAGGATACTTTATATAATCATTCAATTGCTGCAATCGAAAGAGTGCTTAAAAGATTTAGTAAGAGGGGATTACCATTAATTGGTGCCGGTGACTGGAATGATGGACTAAGTGCAGTTGGTCTTGATATGAAAGGTGAATCAATCTGGCTTGCTGAATTCTTATACTACGTACTCAATGAATTTTCCGAAGTCTGTAAATTGACAGGCGGAGAGAAATTATTCAAAAGATACAAAAAGAAAGCGGAAGCACTTAAAATGAGTTTTGATAAATATGCCTGGGATGGCGAATGGTTTTACCGAGCCACAAAAGATAACAGAAAAAAAATCGGAAGCAAAACAAATGAGGAGGGAAAAATCTATCTAAATGCCCAGACCTGGTCCGTTATCAGCGGCATTGCATCACCTGATAAAGCAAAAAAGGCCATCGAATCAGTAACAAGATTACTTTTATACAAAAATGGACCTTTACTCCTTTATCCCGCTTATTCCAGGCCTGATAAAATGATCGGTTATCTTTCAAGATATGCCCCCGGGAGGAGAGAGAATGGCGGAGTTTATACCCATGCAGCGACATGGTTGATCTGGGCGTATGCCTTACTAAGAGAAGATAAACTTGCTTTTGAAACTTTCAGAAGATTATCCCCCAACTATAATAGTACAGATACTGAAAATTACTCTGCTGAACCATATGTAACCCCCGGGAATATTGACGGACCGGATTCCCCATATTATGGTATGGGGGGATGGACCTGGTACACTGGTTCGGCAGGATGGTTGCAAAAAGTAATTGTTGATTGGATATTAGGAATCAGAGCAGAACCGGAAGGCTTATTGATTGATCCATGCATTCCGGCTGACTGGAAAGAATTTTCAGTTAAAAGAACATTTCGCGGAACAGTCTATAACATCAGAATCTGTAATGAAAATAATGTGTCGTCTGGTGTCAGGCAGGTACTCATTGATGGTAAAGAAACTGATTGCAAATTACTGAACATTAAAGGTAGGAACCCAGTGGATGTAACAGTCTATATGGGTTAAATAATTAATAGTCAGAAAACGACACAAACTAAACGAAAGGAGTCCGTAATGAGGAAGATGCTACTTTTTTTGATGAGCTTAATTTTTATTTCAGGCTTATCAAATAATCTGCTTGCACAATGGGCACAAAATAAATATGCCCGTGAAGATGCAAAGTACGTCAGGGTATTGCAGAGTAATGAGAATATAACCCTGGATGGAGTTGAAGATGCCGTCTGGGCAGAAGCTGATTCAATAGTTGTTGGATATGGTCAAACTAATTACTTGCCGGGTAGTGGATATGATTTGTGGACAGGAATGTCTATGACGGGTGATTCAGCTAATGCCGTCTGCAAATTCTTATATAAAGCTCCATATATCTATTTATTGTTCAGAGTGACTGATGAAAGCGTCGGTGGTTGGGATTGGGGGCAATCTGATGCTTTGATTATGGCATTCAAAGAGGTTACTGCCGATCATTCTTGGCTACAAGCCTGGGACAAAAGAATGGAACATTTCTACACCAGGATGTATAAATGGGCATTCCCTGATTCATTTTCAACGCCACCGATTGGTGAGCAGCCTTTATTCATGGGTAATAACTTAGTTGCAGGTGGAAAAGAAGAATGGCGAACTGCTGCTCAGAAAGACAGATGGGAAGCAGTTACAACTGTAATAGGTGGAACAGCAAATGATACTTTACCGGATCAAGGCTATATAATGGAACACAGGATAAGAATTGACTCACTTGGATTCAACGTAAATGGGGATATTTTACCATGGAGTTTCAGCATATTCGATGGAGATAATTTCCTTGATTCAACCGATACTAATGATGCACACACCAGGACCTGGTGGAACTGCCCGTGGAATGAAAACTGGTATTACGGTGCATTATTTATTGATCCAAATGTTACAACAGCAAGTCCTCCCGGATTAATTCCACCAATAGATTATGTTATTCCTCATCTTTATTCCGGTGATGCAGTTACCGTTGACGGTGATCTAAGTGAGTGGAATACGGATAATGCTCTTCACTTTCATGCCAAATGGGCAGATGAAGCAGGTTTTGATGCTATAAGAGGATTCGGTGCATGGGCAAGCGGATACCAGCAGATAGATGTTACCGGTATAGTTCCGCCGCCAACTCCGCCGCCGGTTTTAGATGGTCCCGATGTTGATTATTGGGTAACATTCGATGATGCAAATCTGTACGTCGGTGCGAAAGTAACTGATAAAATAGTTACGGTTCCATACCATTCAACCGGAGCCGGAACAGGCTTCAGGGATGGGATTACATTCTATATGACTCCAAGAGTATATGTTAATGGAAATGGAATATTCCCCTCGAAATTAATGACTGTTGGTGTCGATTCAAACGGAAACGGTCAGGCAGCTGATGATTTAATAATGCTCGCTGATACCGGAGGAGTAGAATATGCTCTTACACTTGGTGACAGCACCGATATAAATGATCCGAACAATGTTGATAATGGATTTTCTGTAGAACTGAAGATACCATTTTCGACCTTCGGATATCCTCCGACATTAGGCGACAGTGTTATTTTCATTGGTGCTGAAGTAAATGATATAGATGTATTTGATGATACTTTATCGAATTATTTTGCAAAAGCATGGTGGTTCATGCAGCAGTCCGGTCAGCATGGACCTGGCTGGAATGTCCTTGCACCTGCAGGGGCTGTTGATGTAAAGGATCCTAAATATACTCCTCTGACGTTCAGACTATTTGACAATTATCCAAATCCGTTTAACCCCGCGACAACAATTCAGTATACGATTAATTCAAACGCTGACGTTTCGCTTTACGTTTATAACATTCTTGGTCAGACGGTAACAGAAATGAGACAGTCAAATGTTCCTGCTGGTACCTCCGAATTCAGATTTAATGGAAGAGGTCTTGCTTCGGGTGTTTATTTTTATCAGATAAAAATAACAAACCTGACCGACTCAAGGATCAATAGTTCGCAGGTTAAAAAAATGGTTCTTTTAAAATAAGGTTACTTAATGCAGGAACACGAGGAATCGTGTTCCTGCCATTATAAAATCATTAATTCATAAAATATTTGGTAATTTTATGATGAAGACGGAGATACATACAACAGGAGCACCATCAGTGCACAGAATTCATTACCTGATTCTGATTTTTATCCTTGTAACAGGATACAATTATGCACAGACAGGAAAACTTTCAGGGCAGGTAACTGATGCATCCACAGGCGAACCGCTTTTTAGTGCAAATGTAATAATCCAGGGAACTACAATGGGTTCGGCAGCAGACATGAATGGTTATTATTCTGTCCTGAATGTACGTCCCGGTACATACAGTGTTGCATATAGATATATTGGTTACCAGACAAAAGTTGTAGAACAAGTAGTTATAAATGCTGATAAAACAACTACAATTAATGTAACTTTGAATCCAGAAGCAATTGAAGGTGAAACTGTAGTTGTGGTTGCTCAGAAACCGATTGTTGAGTTTAATCAGACGAGCTCCGTTAAAACTGTATCTTCCAATGAAATTCAGGCATTGCCTGTTCAGAATCTTACTGACATTATAAATCTACAAGCCGGCACTGTTCAAACCTCCGATGGTCAGTTTCATATGCGAGGTGGTAGAGGCGGAGAAATTCAGTATCAGGTTGATGGTGTAAGTATTAATAATCCATTCGATAATTCTTCCAGCCTTTCTCTTGACCGGTCTATTATTCAGGAAGTTTCAGTAGTCAGCGGAACTTTTGATGCCAAATACGGACAGGCTATGTCCGGTATTGTAAATACTACTTTAAAAAGCGGAACTGATCAATTTAAATTTTCCGGTGAAGTTTACGGTGGCGATTATTTGCCGCTGGATAATGCAATCTATC
>DATICR010000457.1:0-4029 GCA_035456745.1 Ignavibacteriaceae bacterium | reverse complement strand
AATGAAACAGCAGTAAAGGGATTATATCTAAAATCCCATACTATTCTATTGACACCTTTCTTCGGATCAGTTTTAATTTTTCTAATTACATTTCCCTGTTCATCAGTAACAGTAAAAAGAAGGTAAGAATCAGGTTCTTCTTTTTCATTCAACAAAGTATTGTAATCCGGGTACTTAATATCTTCATTATTCTTCTGCATCTCCTTTTCTTTGTCTCTTCTTATATCTTTAAGGGATTTTATTTCATCTTTTAAATAATAAGTAAACACTGCTCCCACCTTAGGATTCGGGGCTGCATAAAAAGCTGCTCCCATAAAACCTACTCCGCGGAAACCAAACGGAGCAGCTTCAATAAACATTAATGCATCCTTAACAGGGAAAATAAATGCATCCTTCTTCAAGTTTTCTTTATTCATAAACCGAAGCGGACTATAATCGTCAAGAATATACATTCCTCTTCCAAAGGTCGAGACGACAAGATCATTTTCCCGTTCCTGTATTGTAAGGTTCATAACCATTTCTGTAGGGATACCGGCTTTGAGTTTAATCCACTCCTTACCACCATCTACTGTAAAATAAACCCCGAACTGAGTGCCAAGAAAAAGTAAATCATTATTTATCTTATCTTCGGCAATAGTAAAAACAGATCCATAATCCGGCAGGTTCCCATTATACAAAAACCAGGAGCTGCCTCCATCTGTAGTTTTATACAGATAGGGTTTGAAATCTCCTGCAGCATAATTTTCACAAGCAGCATAAGCAATTTTTTTATCAAAATGCGAAGCAGCAATCTGGCAAATTCTCGAATATTCAGGTAAATCCGGAACAGATGATTTTGTCCAGTTTTTACCACCATTCGTAGTAACATAAATTAAACCATCTCCCGAACCGGTAAACAATAAATTCTCATCGAGCGGTGATTCAGCTATTGCAGTTAATTGTGCCATTGAACTTTTATGAGCGAGATCATCGATACTCCAGCTTCTGTCCATCAGCTTTTGCATTTCTTTGGGAACTCCGCGAGTTAAATCAGGACTAATTATATTCCAGGTACTTCCCTGATCATCAGTACGGAATAATTTATTGGCACCGAAATAAAGTCTCTTATTATCAAATTTTGAAATGAGAAGTGCTGCATCCCAGTCGAACCTATAAGCGGTATCCGTAAAATCATAAGGCTTAATGTATAATGCTTCCCCGCTTTTTTTATCGAATCTTACCAGACCGCCGTTCTGGGATTCGGAATAAATTATATCAGGATTTTTCCAATCAACCTGAGTCTGAAAACCATCGCCTGAACAAGTAAAATACCAATCCTGGTTCATAATACCGCTGGAATTTATAGTTCTGGAAGGACCGCCGAAACTATTATTATCCTGAGTACCGGCATAGACATTATAAAAAGGAATCGCGTTATCGGTTGTTACCTTATACACTTCAGCAATCGGAATATTCGATTTGAAAATCCAATTCTTTCCCTGATCATAAGTTTCGTAAACACCGCCGTCGCAACCATCGATTAAGTGCTCATTATTGTCCGGATCAATCCACAAAACATGATTATCCACGTGTTTCTTATCTTCTCCCAGATTTTCCCAATTCTTTCCCCCATCAATGCTGACTTGCATAAATACATCCATACTATATACTCTGTTTATATCCCTGGTGTCGCAGTAAATTTTCTGAAAGTAAAAAGGATATGAAGATACATAGCTGCTTTGTTTTGTCCAGCTTACTCCCCTATCCGTACTTTTATAGATACCACCATCCTTAGCTGCTTCGATAATTGCATATAGCATATCAGGATTAACAGGAGAAACTGCCAAACCAATTCTTCCAAGGTCAGCATCAGGCAATCCTTTTTTCATTTTCTCCCAAGTCTCGCCACTGTCAGTGCTCCTGTATATTCCGCTTTCAGGTCCGCCGCTTACACCTGTATATAAATTTCTCATCCTCTGGTGTGCAGACGCATATAAGATATTCGGATATCTTGGATCCATATGGATTTCAAAACAGCCAGTATATTTACTTATGAACAATACGTTATTCCAGGTCTTACCTCCATCCGTTGTTTTGAAAATTCCGCGATCACCTCCTGCTATCCTGGAAGGTCCATAAGCAGCAACATAAACAATATTTGGATTCTTGGGATCTACAACAATTCCGCCTATCTGCCTGGATTCTTTTAATCCCATATTCGTCCAGGTATTGCCTCCATCCTCACTTTTATAAATTCCGTCACCATAAATGACATTGTTCTGATTATTATTTTCCCCGGTTCCTACCCAGACAATATTCGGATTGACCGGGTCAATTTCTATGGCTCCTATTGCATAGGAATCCTGGTTATCAAACACCGGAGAAAATGTTGTACCATTGTTTGTAGTTTTCCATAATGAACCATGACCGGCGCCGACAAAATACTCACTATGATCAAATGGATTAACGGCAAGTGCCACCACTCTTCCACCAGTGACCGCCGGACCAATGCTTCGGAACGCCAATCCACTCAATGAAATATTTTTAAGTGAATCGGGTTCTGAATTTTCTTTTTTATCCAGGGCTTTAACGTTTACTGATGTAATCAGTAGAATGGCAACGATGGGAAGTATTAATTTTTTATTCATATGTTTTGAACTTTTATGGTTAATAAAAAAGACTTGTTCCAGGGGAATCAAAATGGAATTTATATTATTCATAAGGTGATTAAACTTAAAATAAAGATTTTAATAATTCTAACCAATTTTTTGATTATTTTGATGAAAGGTCAAATTTAAGGATAGAGAGATGAAGGATATACAAAATAAGAGAATAGAAACAGAGTTATCCCCTCAGGGAACTTGTAACACTTGATTAAACTCCGGGTAAATTTAATTTAAAACACCCTGCATAACCAAATTATGCCACAGCTGTTTTTTGTACTAAAGCTTCATCCAATATTTTTAAGATATCATTCCGCATAAAAGGCTTTGATATATAATGAGTAAACCCTTCTGCAATAAACTTTTCCCTATCACCTTTCATTGCATAAGCTGTTACTGCAATAAATGGTTTCCCGGCGTGGACAATATTTGTTTTTAACTCATTCAGGAAATCAATTCCCGTCAGGTTGCCACTTAGATTTATATCTACCATAAATGCATCAAATTCTTCTTTTCTTACAATATTTAATGCATCATAAATATTCGAACATGCTTTTACTTCATACTTCTTCTCTAAAAATTTATTGATGATTTTAAGAGAGAGTTTGTCATCTTCCAAAACCAGTATTTTATGCCTGATACCTCCGTCTGATTTTCCGGAAACAATTACGCCGGCGTTTTCCAAAGATTGGATTTCGTGATGATTGGATTTAAGAGGTATTTTTACTTTAAATGAAGTACCTTTATTTATTTCACTATGAACGTCAATTCTTCCGCCAAGTTGTCCTACAAGTTTCTTTGTAATTGTCAAACCAAGACCTGCACCCTGATATCTTCTGTTATAGCCTTCACTTACCTGTCTGAACTCCTCAAATATCAAACCCAATTTGTCATTTGAAATACCGATTCCTGTATCTATAACTGATAAAATTAAATAATCTTTTTCTTCAACCTGTTGTTTTTCCACGAATAAACTTATACTTCCTTTTTCTGTATACTTAACAGCATTTGACATCAAATTATTCATAATACTTGTTAAAGCATTTTCATCACATCCTGCAATGATTCCATTTTCAATCGAATACTTAAATTCTATCCCCTTTTGCTGGATGATTGGAGTAAACTGAGTGAGAACCTTCCGGACTAATTTTCCTATGTCAAAAGTATTGATATTTATTTCGTATTTATTCTGTTCTATTCTGCTCAGATCAAGTATAAGATTGACTGTATCAAGCAATCTTTGCCCGCTGTAATTAATTGACTCAATCATTTCAAGCTTATCTTTTTCTTTTATTTCTTCAGATAATATCTGAGCATATCCCATTATGCCAATTAATGGTGTCCTTAACTCATGACTCATGTTTGCCAGAAAATTGGATTTCAACCT
>DATICR010000456.1:0-5922 GCA_035456745.1 Ignavibacteriaceae bacterium | reverse complement strand
CAGCAGATTTACAGGCTATGTATGTCTGCACTTAAATTCAGATCAGATGTCAATTATTATCTAACTACGCTTTAAATATGCTCTAATTACGCTCTAAATACGCTTTAAATACGCTCTATTTATCTATAATTATCCATAAATCCAATTATTTTTTAATTTGACTCAGAAAACTATCAGGAGATTTGAATAAAAAGTGTAGAGATAGAGTAATGATTTTTGAAGAGAGTGGATTTTAGATTGTTATCAAATTCTTTTTAAGAATAGCGAGGTTATATCATCACTTTGAGGTGCCCCGTCGACATGTCTGTTTACATCCTTTACAATTGCCTGGATAAATTCGGAGGCAGAGCAATCTGAATTACTGACAAAAAAATCAATCATTCTCGGGTCGGAATATTCTTCCTCATTTTTATTCATTGCCTCCGGAATTCCGTCGGTATATAAAAACAATCTGTCATCAGGATTCATTATAAGAGTTTGTCCCTGGTATGGAATCCCCAGGTCAAGCATACCTAATCCAATACCGCCTGCTTCAATTTTTTCCAGCCTCCCGTCTTTTCTTAAAAGCAAGACAGGATTATGCCCTGCATTTACAACATCAAGGTTCCCGGTTTTTGAATCCAGTACAGCTATAAAAAAAGTAATAAATTTATCGGAGGGAGACGAATTATAAATTAACTTGTTTAACTTATCAGTCATTTCCGTTAAAGGCAGCTGGAACTCGAGATAAGAATAAAGAGCCGCATTCAGTGTATTTACAAGGAGAGCGGCACCGATACCTTTCCCAGTTACATCGGCAATTATAAGAGCATATTTTCCATTCCCAATATCAATACAATCATAATAATCTCCCCCTACTTCTTTTGATGGAATATTAATGCCAGATAATTCAAATCCTTCTATCCGCGGCAATTCTTTGGGAATTATTCTCTGCTGAATAGCAGCGGCAATACGAATCTCTTTTTCCATCTGTTCTTTTTCAATAGACTCCTTCAGTAAATAATCATTTTCAATTCCTGCCTTCACCTGGCGGGTAATTGCTTCAAGCAGAAGTTTGTCCAGGTCGTTAAAATGAGTTACTCCCCTGCGGGTTTCTTTTTCGGAAAGGATAAAACGATATATTTTCTTCCTGAACTCAAATGATGATTCTATTTTATAAGGACTATCTAATATACTTTCAACAGGAACAGCGACCGGAAAAATGATGTACATTCCCCTGGTATTACCATCAATTTCCGAAATGCTTACAAGTGCGGATGACGAATTAGTAAGGGAAACCATTCTCTCAATAGCCATTTCAAAAAGGATATTATGCTTATCAAATCTCGAAATTTCAATTCCTGTATCAATCAGATTACTCAACTGCATAACCTTTTCATTTAATTCAAAGATTAATTTCTTTTCCTTCTGTTGATTCAGAAAAGATTCATAAGCGCTTGAAAATACCTGCAGTAGGATCTGCAGAGTAATCTTATCGAAGTCCGAAAATGCACTGCCGTCCAATCTATTCCCTAATAATATTCCCAGGTACGAAGAATCAGACAGAGGCAAAATTATCACAGCGTTGTACTTCTTTTCACCGTAATAAATAAGTGACTGCTGATCCTGGTGGTTTAGAAGAGTAATATCAGATTCATCGAATTGACCGGATGGTGCTATAATTTTCCAGTTTGAATCATACGATTTCTTATGAAGCAGATGAAGATTTGTAATGATGAAATTTGCTCTTAAGAGATGCCGGAAGTTTTTTACCAACTCATTAAAGCTGCCGGACTGTATGAGTATTTTGAACCCTTCCTGAAAAGATTCAGCCTGTAAAGAAAGTCTCTCTACTAAAAGATTATTTTCCAATCAGTCCGCCGGGGATTTATATTTTAAATCGGATAAATTAATTCAGCACCTGGAGAGCTGAATCAAGAGAATCTGCAACCTCTGCAAACTGGAGCAGTCCCATAATCTTAAATGTTTTTTCTATCGATGGATCCAGGTTCAGGAATATTATTTTTCCGTTTCTTTCATTCAATAATTCAATAACTTCCAGGAGGTAAGAAATTCCGATAGAATTGATTACTTTCGACTTTTCCAGATCGAAAACAGCATTCCTTATACCCGGATTAGGACTATTGGAAAATATCTGGGAGATTTTTTCTCCTGCAATGTTATTAATATATCCCTCAGTTTTGACAACCAGAGTATTGTCAAAGGTTTCTGTTTGAATATTAAATTCGCCGCTCATATAAGCACCTGTTATGTTAAATTTTTAATTATAGTAATCCTTGTTCCTGATGGTCCTGATTCAATAGATAAATCGTCCGAAAGAGATTTCATAAGTTTCAGTCCCCAGCCTCGTTTATTGTTGCTACCTATTTTCTTCGTGATATCAGGTGTCTCTACAGTTTCAGGATCAAAGCCTCTTCCATAATCAGTTACGAGGACGGTCAATTTTTCTTTAGTCATTACAAATTCAACATTAACATAAGGATTATCCATACCGGCGTGTTCGAATCCATTTATAGTGGCCTCATTAACAATAATCCTCGCTTCCCCGATTTTTTCATTGGTTATCCCGAGATATCGTCCCATCCTTTCAAGCCCTTCTATCGCTACAAGTTCAATATTCGGGATCTTGGGAAGCTTTATATTTAAGTTGAAATCTGTTTCCATAAAATGTACCTGAAGGTTAAAGTGAATATAATATTATTTTAATTTAAATTTTTATTTTACTTTAATGACAATCATGGATATATCATCAGCCTGAACTCTGTCCCCCATCCATTCATCACCTGATTTCACAAGCTTTTCTATGATTGCGTCAGGTGTGCATTCAGCAACTTCTTTAAAATGACTCTTCACCCGCGCATAATCAAACATTTCGTCCCTGGTATTCATCTGCTCGGGCAATCCATCGGTAAGCAATAAAATTGTATCGCCGGGATTTAAGTCTTTTTCAACAACCTGGTAAGAAAACTTTCGCATTGCACCCAGGGGCATCCCCTGGATTAATATTTCCTCAACGTCATTTAAGTTTTTATTATAATAATAAACGGGGGGCATCCCGGCACTTGTAACAGCAAGTTTGTGATCCTTGATTTTTAAAAGACTGAATGACATTAGTATTCTTCCAAGCTTAATTTCTTTAATCATTGCAGTGCAGTGATTCATGAAATCTTTTAAGTCAAGTTTAGCCGCATCGGAAGTAAAAAATCCCTTCATTAAAGTAACCATAGTACCTGCCTGCAAACCATGGCCTGTTGCATCACCGAAGCCGACATTCAAAAGGCTGTCCTGTACAATAAAGTCATAATAATCTCCTCCAACTTCAGTTGCAGTTCTCATAAAAGCTGAGATTTCCAGATTAGGAAGTTTAGGAAGCTCTCTGGGCAGCATTGAAAGCTGCAGCTGGCGTGCTTCTTCCAGTTCCTTTGTCTTCCTTTCATTTTCAGCTTCGATTGCCCTCTTTTCAGCTACAGTTGCTTTTAGCTGGAGTTCGTTCTCTCTCATCCTGGCCTTTTGCTCGCGTCTCTTTAACTCAACTCTTCTTGAGAGATATAAAACTGATAGTATTATAAGTATATAAAATGCATATGCTATATTGGTTTTCCACCACGGAGGAGTTACTTTTATAAAAATCGATGCACCGGTATAATTCCATACTCCGTCATTATTTGATCCTATAACTCTTAAATTATACTCCCCAGGGGATAAGTTGGTGAATGTAATAGTATGTGAGTTTCCCAGTTGGATCCAGTTCTCATTGAATCCTTCAAGCTTATATTTGTACTGATTCTGCGAATTATTGAAATAGCTCAGACCTGCAAACTGAAAATTTATAATATTATCTTTATATGTTAAAAATAGACTGTCTCTTTCCGAAATTCCTTTTTCAAAAATTGGTTTTCCCTCCTCGTCATCAGTGTTGTATCTCGTGTAATCAGTGAAAGCTATCGGGGGAACATAGGTATTTGATTTAATTTTTTCGGGATTAAAAACATTGAATCCATTTGGTCCTCCGAATAGTAATCTTCCTGTAATATTATCTTTTGCATAAGCATTGGCATTAAATTCGTTCCCCTGGAGTCCATCCTGATAAAAGTAATTTTTAAAAGTTTCCTTTTCAGGATTAAATTTTGAGATTCCTTTATTAGTACTTATCCATAAATTTTCTGAAGCATCTGTCAGAATTCCATAAATATTGTCGTTAGGTAATCCATTCTGTTCACTATAATTCTTAAATTTATTTGAGGAACGAATATATTTACTCAAGCCCTTTGTTGTTCCGATCCAGACATTATCCTGTTTATCAATAAATATCCTTAGAACATGATCATCCGATAAACTTGTTGGATCATTAGCAATGTTATGAAAGCGGGTGACCTGATTACTGGCAGGATCAAAAATATTCACACCACCGCCGAAAGTACCCAGCCATATTTTACCGGAATTATCAATAGCAACAGCCCAAACAGAATTTGAGCTTAATGAATTTGGGTCATCTTCCTTATGCATATATCTGACAACTTTACCAGTGGCGGGATCAAGTTTGTTAAGTCCCCCTCCATAGGTGCCGATCCAGATATTTCCCTGCTTATCCTGTGTTAATGCATAGATCCGGTTATCTGATAATGAATTAGGATCGTTAGGATCATTTTTATAATGTTTAAATGTTGTTCTTGCAGAATTTAAGGCATCGAGTCCACTGCTGAAAGTACCAATCCATAAAGTACCTGTTTTATCTTCAAACAATGTCTGAACTGCATTACTGGATAAGCCTTCTGATGCAGCAGGGTTTGAAACATAGTTTTTAAACAGATTTTTATTATAATTAAAACTATTAAGGCCCCCCTGCATAGTTCCTATCCAATATGTGCCTGTATTATCGACACACATTGATAATACATAATTATCACTCAAACTATTTTTATTATCGGGTTCATGCGCGAAATGATGAAAAAGTTCAGTTGAAGTATTGAAATAATTCACACCTCCTATACTTGTTCCTATCCACATTGTGCCCCCTCTATCCTCATAAATTGAAAAGATAAAATTGTCACTTATACTTGTAGGATCTGAAGGAACGTTTACAAAATGGTTGAATGTTTTATTACCAGGGTTAAACCTGTTAAGGCCCCCATTAACAGTTCCAATCCATAAATAACCGCGCGAATCTTCATAAATCGGCCAGACCCAATTATCAGAAATACTATATGGGTCATCAGGATTATGTCTGAAGTGTACGAACTCACCTGTCTTTTCATTCATTTGATCCAAACCATTGTGAGTCCCAATCCACAAATTTCCGGAATGGTCCCTATAAACCGAATAAACTTTATCATCACTTAAACTAGCGGGATTTGACGGATCATGCTTATAGAAAGTAGTTTTACCGGTATTGTTATCAACTCTCTTTAATCCAGTCCCAGATCCAAGTCCCCCTGTCCATTCGACTCCGTCAGAATCCTGATGAAATGCCCCTACAGTACTGATTTTCGCATTTTTCAAGTCAACACTTTTTTTTGAAAGTCTTGTAAAAGATTCTGATAAAGGATTAAACTTTTGAAAACCACCTCCCTGTGTTTCAATATAAAGTATTCCATCAGGAGTTTCATAAATTGAGAAGATGAAATTATTAATAAGGCTGTTTGTATCTGAAGGAATATTTTTAAAAACTTTTATATTATAGCCATCGAACCTGTTCAAACCATCCTGGGTACCGAACCACATAAACCCTTTCTGGTCCTGGAATATACAAGTAACATTGCTCTGCGATAATCCGTTTTCTATTGTAATATGATTGAAATCAAGGCGATCCTGTGCCCGGGAAGTAAATAAAAAAAACACCGGAAGGGTGATAATCAAATAACTGATTTTCATCGGCTGTTATTTTCTCCAGGAATAATTTTAAAGTTCTAAAATATATAATTT
>DATICR010000455.1:0-7646 GCA_035456745.1 Ignavibacteriaceae bacterium | reverse complement strand
GGACGACTTTTTTATTGTGGATTGTTATTTTTCATTATCCGTTAAAAAAGTCGTGCTCTCGTTATATATTATTCCGGTAGACTTCTGTGTATACTATGGCCTTATGTTCTATCCCGTCTGGCTTCCAATTTAAAATCTATTCCACCCAGTCAGCAATAAAAATATTTGTCTCACCTTCTTTTTTGTGAAATCTATTTGAAGCAAACACGAGCTTTTTGCCGTCACGGGTGAACATTGGAAATCCATCAAAACCTTCACAATTAGTGATTTTCTCTAATTCTGTACCATCAATATTAATAATGTATAAATCAAAATTCATTGGACTGGCTGCGTTAAGATTTGAAGAAAAGATAATTTTCTTTGCATCAGGGAAGAAAAAAGGAGCAAAACTCGCAGCACCAAAGTTAGTGACCTGTTTCATATTACTGCCGTCAGCATCCATCACATACAATTCAAGAGCAGTGGGTCGAACCATACCATTCTTTACAAGATCATTATAATCAACAAGGTCTTTTTCTGTTTTAGGTCTGCTGGCGCGGAATACTATTTTAGTCCCATCAAGTGAAAAAAATGGACCGCCATCATATCCTTTTTGGTGTGTTAATCTTGTTTGATTGGTGCCGTCAAGATTCATTGTATAAATTTCAGGATCACCGTCTCTTGTTGAAGTGAATACAATTTTATCTCCGACCGGGGAAACGGTTGCTTCTGCATCATATCCGTCAGTTGTTGTTATTTTTCTTAATCCTGAACCGTCTGGTTTGGCCATGTATATATCAAATTCCGGATATAATTTCCAAACATAACCTTTTGTTCTATCAGGAGGAGGCGGACAGTTTTTGTCTGCGCCGAAAGTCGAGGCATAAATTATGGCTGTATCACCGGGTAGGTAGTATGAACATGTAGTCTTCCCTTCACCATTAGAAACCATTACTTTGTCGTTTCCGTCAATATTCATTTCGAAGATCTGATCACATGGAAGATCGCCGTTATTACTCTGGAAAATTAATTTCTGCTCGTCAAAGGAAAGATAAGCTTCTGCATTCTCTCCTTTATCGGTAAGCATCCTGATATTTTTCAGATGTTTTTCACCGTCATATCTATACGGATCGTTTGGATCACTTTGAGCATTTACAAATGAGGAAAAAACGATGAGAGTTATTATTAGTATAAAGTATTTCATAACTATTTTTCTCTTTTTTGAATAAAAATATAAAATTTTATGCTGCACGAATATAAGGATGTCAGATATTTTCATGCAGACTTTTAATTCATTCCAACGACAAAATAATTTAATTTATGATTACTCGGGTACATGAACCAAAAAATATTCTTTTGCTGATTCACCTATTGATTTAGCTTCGCTCATAGTCATATGCATATCATCAGGAGTATCATCCTCATGTCCGGCCTCCACTATTGCAAGATCAGCTCCTTTTGCTTCCCGGGCAAGATCTTCACAATATGCAGTATCACCTCCGTAACAGATTTTTATTCCGTTATATATAAAAGAAAATCCCAATGCCGGCACCTGTCTGGTAGAAATCCCGTCGTGAAGATATTCTTTATGAATGACCGGGAATGGTCTGATCGTAGCATTCTTTGTTCTGAAACTTTTAGGATCCTTTATAGTTTTAAGTTTAATCTCATATGGTAATGTTTTAGCATAGACTTTATTAAAAGCACTATGAATGCTTTCTATTTCAACACATTTCCCGGGATAGTGAATTGAAAGGGGAGAGGTTTTGTGCATCACCCTCATATAAGTTAATAGAGACCATACTCCACCTACATGATCATGATGTCCATGTGTAACAAATAAATCCGATATACTTAAAATTTGCTTGATTTCTAATTCACGACTCAAATCCCTGAGTAATCCATCCCCCGGATCCACTACGAAATAATTTTCCCCTCCCTTCAACAAAATTCCTGTTGCAATGTTGGGTATGGAACAGAATATTTTAATGGAAAAATCTTTCTTCTGCCAGCTGATTGGATATTTTTGCGAAGACATAATTTAATTGTTTGATTTATGGAATTTACAGTTCTTAATATTTTTACAGCGGGCAAAAATATTAAAAGAATAGCTTTCAACATCAAATCCAAGATTATCACTTATCTGTTTGGGGAGATCTTTTATACCGGGATCGGTAAATTCTACTATCCTTCCGCAATCCATACATATTAGATGGTCATGGGTCTGTTTTTTAAAATTACTTTCGTAGCGTGTAAGATTATCTCCAAAATTCCGTTTGCTTATTAAATCACATTGAACAAGTAGTTCCAGAGTCTTGTAAACAGTCGCTCTTGATACATGCGCACTCTGATTTTTCATCAGTATATAAAGATCATCTGCTCCGAAATGACCTTCATAATCCAGAGCTGAATCCATCACCTCAAATCGTTCGGGGGTAATTCTATGTTGCTCATCTTTTAGGTATTTTCTGAAGATTTCAGATGCTTGCGGATGTTTCAATTTCTTTATTCTTTTTATTGTATCAAAAATATTATGGATTAGTTATAATAGCAAGGAAAACAGCAATCTTAACGCGGATTAACTGAAACCGAGCGCTCGGAGACCATTTACAGTGATAAATGTAAGCAGGTATGCCGTTGAGGTAAAAATTAATAGCTGGAGTAAGGGTATGCGCCAACCGCCTGTTTCTTTTCTTGAGACAGCAACTGTGGAAAGACATTGAAGAGCAAAAACAAAAAACACTACTAATCCGATAATAGTTGATGTCGTAAATAATTTTTGACCGGTACCGTCAATTTCAGCCTTTCGCATAGCCGTTATCATAGAATTCTGAAAGTCCTTGTTTATATCATCAGTAACTTTAAAAATAAGAGCCAGCGAACTAACGAAAACTTCCCGGGCCGTAAATGCAGCTATTAGAGATACACCTACTCTCCAATCCATACCAAGAGGTTTCATTGCAGGTTGAATTAATTTTCCCATTTCGGCTGCATAAGAAGATGAAAGTCTTGCAGCATTCTGAGATTCTACTAACTGTAATTTTGTTAAATTACCCGTATCTATCTTTGGGCTGGTATTCGGGAAATAAGTTAAAAACCATAGAATAATTGAAAATCCAAGAATTATTGGGCCGGCCTTTTTTACATAGTGTTTGCCGTTATGATAAGTATTTGTTACCACTACTTTTAATTTTGGTTTTCTGTATGCAGGAAGTTCTAATATAAAGGAAGAGTTATCTTCTGTTTTAATTAATGTATTTTTGAATTTATTAATTATACCTGCAACGGCTACAGAGGAGACAATACTGAAAATATATATGCAAGCTAACATTATTCCACCCATCCAGGATTTGTCGGCAGGGAACAGGAATGCAATTAATAAGGCATATACGGGAATTCTGGCACTGCAGCTCATTAGTGGAAGAATAAATATTGTAAGAAACCGCTCTCTTTTATTCGGAATGGTTCTTGTTGCCATCATTGCAGGTATAGCACATGCAAATCCGGAAAGCATAGGAACAAATGACTTTCCGTTTAATCCTATTCTTGATAAAGGTTTATCTATCAGCATAGCCCCTCTTGCAAGGTAACCGCTGTCTTCAAGCAGACCAAGAATCAGGAAAAGTATGAGAATCTGGGGAACAAATACCAAAACTGACCCCGTTCCACTTATAATACCTTTTGCAATAAAGTCACCAAACCAGTTATTACCAAGAAAATTGAAGGCTGCCGCTGATAAAAACCCGAATAAAGAGTCAACCATATTCATTAATGGCTCCGCAAGCCAGAATATAGAAGTGAAGGTCACTGCCATAATTATGAAAAAGAAAAATATTCCCCAAACTTTGTGAAGTAAAACCTTGTCTATCTTTAAAGTTGTCCTGTCAATTTCTTTGCATTCAATTTTTGCTTCCGGATTGATAAGTATCTTTAACCGTTTGTTGGCTTTTGTGAGATTTATCGGGGAGATTTTTATAAGTACTTCATTCTCAATAGCCTCAATCTCACGATAAGTTGCCAGCAAATCGTTAAAGGAATCCCGCTCGTCCAATCTCGATGTTCTTTCTTTATTCAGAGGCACCTTGTTATTAACTAATGTTTCAACCTTTTCTATCAATTCAATAACTCCTGAACCGGTTCGGGGATCAACCTTTATTACAGGACAGTTGAGAAGACTGGAAAGTTTTTCTGAATCAATATCATAATTTTTTCGCTTTAGAATATCCAGCATCGTTAGTGCAACTATAATATTGAAATGACAGGAAAGTAATTGTTTTACTATCAGCAGGTGTCGTGAAAGCTGACTGGTATCAACAGTGACAATGATAAGGTCGGGCGTACCAAAACGTGGATGAGAATAAAGAGAGTTTATTGATATTTCTTCATCGGGTGATCCCGGCAGAAGACTTATCAATCCCGGCGTATCAATTACGTTTGCGTTATATCCGAATTTGTCCTGCAGCTTGCAGATGGAATATTCTACTGTTGCACCAGGATAATTTACAGTTTTATAATTTTTACCGCTGAGATAATTAAATAAAGTGGTTTTCCCTGAATTAGGTGGACCAACAAGAGATATATGAGGAATGTTGACTTCTGTCTGGATATTCATGTAATCTTAATACAATCTGCTTCGCCTTTTCTTATAGCAATGATGGTTCCCCTGACTGCAAATGCCAGAGGGTCATTAAATAAAGAAGTGTTCACTAATTCAATTTCCTGGCCCGGAGTAAATCCGAATTCTAATACTCTTCTTGAAGAAGGGTGGCTTTCATCAATCTCATTTATTATACCCGTTTCTCCGAACTTTAATTCTGCTGCTGTTTTCATTTTTCTTCAATTCAAAAGAATTACTACATTATTTAGATTTAGTCTATATAAAAATAGTACTCTTAAAGTATATAGTCAAGAAAAATATAGGTGGATTTCAGCAATACCAGGTTAATATCATTGAATAGAGCGTATACAAAGCATATTCAGAGCGTAGTCAAAGCGTATTCAAACCGTAGTTAGACATTGGTTCGAGGTCTTATATTTAATGGGAAATAAAGCTGAGTTTACAATTTTTAACGTAACTTTATCTGCTTATTGAATAATAAATTGCATTTTTAACCTTTATTACTCAAAAAAGGGGGAAACAGATATAGCACAAAAATTGTTATATAAATTAAAAATATTTTTTCAGGAAAGACATAGTTGAAACCTATCGGGAAAACCATAACTGCTGAAATCAGTATCGATAAGTCAGAGCTCTCTGTTATTTATAAATTGAATCATAAATCAGGTAAGTATGAGTTTATAAGTTCTGAAATTTATGAGCTTATAGGGTATACTTTCGATGAAATAAATGGAATTGGATTTGCCAACCTGGTTAAGGATGTCTCTGAAATTAACTCCGAAAGTTTTGAAGGTGGTGATTCACCGGCTGAAATGAATCGGGTTAAAGAGTATTCTGCAAGATATTTAATTATTACCCGGGATGGCAGAGAAGTATGGATTCACGATAAAGCGCTGAGATTTATCGACTCAGAAGGTGACAATCTCTTTAGCGTGGGAACATTAAGAAAGTTCACTGAATCGGATAGTCTTATTGATAAATTCAGATATTCAAACGAGAATTTTGAATCGGTATTTGATCTTGCTAATCTGCTGTTTATAGTTATGGATGAAGAACATAAAATCAGAATGGTAAATCATAAAACATGTGAACTTTTCGGCTATAGTAAGGAAAATATCATCGGGAGAGATTTTATTGATTTCGTTCCGGAAGCAATAGCAGGCAGTCTGCGAGATACGGTCGAAAAGACTTTCAGGGAAGTTATCCCTCCTCAGGTTGGAGATGAAATAGCTATACTAACAACTTCCGGTGAGATGAAAATTATTCAGTGGAATAATGCGGTGCTGAGGGATGAAACCGGCAAAGTTGTCAGATTAATGTCGCTTGGACTTGATGTTACAAATAAAAGGAAAGAAGAAAAAATTCAGCAGGTGATTTTCAGAATCATCCAGCATTCAAATACTGAAAGTAATTTGGAGGAACTGTTCAGATTCATTCATACATCACTCAGTGAACTGATGCTTGCTGAGAATTTTTATATTGCACTTTATGATGAAGAAAACCAGGTTATTACATTTCCATATTTTATCGATAAATATGACAAAGAGGCTCCTCCAATGAAAATGGGGAGAGGATTGACAGAATATATAATAAGATCAGGTAAAGCAGAATTAATAACCAAGGAACGTGATAATGAACTCGTTGCAGCGGGAGAAACCGATGTGGTTGGTACTCAGTCCGCAATTTGGTTGGGAATTCCATTGAAGATACGTGATCATACAATGGGAGCACTCGTTGTGCAGGATTATGAGAATGAAGATACTTATACAGAAAAAGATAAGCAGATTCTTGAAGTAATTGCATACCCTATCTCCCGGGCAATTGAAAGAAAAATTGTTGAGCAGGAGCGAAAAGAACTGATCAGGAAATTAAGTAAAATGAATGAATCCAAGGATAAGCTATTTTCTTTGATTTCTCACGATTTAAGAAGCCCATTCAATTCTTTGCTGGGATTTTCTGAAATATTAAATACAGAATATGACAGTCTTACACACGATGAAATAAAAGAATACTTAAATGTAATTTTTGAAGCCTCAAAAAATTTGTACGGAATGACAAATAATCTTCTTCAGTATTCGCGTTTCCAGGTGGGAAGGTTTGAATTCCAGCCAGTGGAAATAAATCTGACAAAACTTATTCAGAAAAATTTAAATCTTTTAAAAGGAAATGCAATCAGAAAAGAAATATCGCTTTTAGCTGAAATGGATGATGAGGTCTTGGTGTTTGCTGATGAAGATATGCTGAGTTCAACAGTGCAGAATATTATTTCTAATGCTATCAAATTTACTCCACGTGGAGGAGAGGTAAAGATAAAAATAGAAATAATTCCTTTTTTTGATACAGTGACCCATGTAAAGGTTACTATTGAAGATAATGGTATCGGTATCAGCCGGGCTGACCTTGAAAAAATTATGTCACAGGAAATATTGACCTCTCCGGGAACTGAAAGGGAATATGGAACAGGTCTTGGACTATTAATAGTGAAGGAGTTTGTCGAGAAGAATGGTGGTAAGATCGATATAAAAAGTAAAGTGAATCAGGGGACAAGCTTCTCTTTTACATTACCTGTTATTGTGTAAGTCTCGAAAATTCCACAAATTAGTTGTTAGCTTAAACTATTTTCCGGTTATAATGCAGAAAAAAACAAAAATACTGCTGGTAGAGGATGAGAGTATTGTGGCAATTGATCTTAAAAAGATGCTGCAAAACTTAAATTATGAAGTGATTGATACTGTGCGAACCGGGGAAAAAGCTGTAACCATTGCTCTCGAAAATGATCCGGATCTTATCTTAATGGATATTATGCTTGCTGGGGAAATGACCGGCACTGAAGCAGCTTCTGAGATTAGGAAGAAAAAGGATATTCCTGTCATCTACATAACCGCATATGCTGATGAGAACACTCTTTCTCAGGCAAAGCTCACCCAGCCGTTCGGCTATATACTTAAACCTTTTGATGAAAAAAATCTCCTGTCTACAATTGAAATGGCTTTATACAAAGCTAATCTTGATAAAAAACTTAAGGAGAGTGAAAAAGCTTACAGACGAT
>DATICR010000454.1:0-6963 GCA_035456745.1 Ignavibacteriaceae bacterium | reverse complement strand
ATAGAAGATTCTATAGTCAAAGACCCGGCTTTAAAAGATATATTAAATAATGTAAGAACTCAGATTGAATTACGATGTACATAATCCGTTTATAAAAATGTCATTTATGAGGGGTTCTATTAGGCCTTTTTTATTTTAAATGATTTCAATTAATTATTTAAAAAATACTCCCGTCTTTTTACTGATTTCTTCTCAAAGGATTAATTGTAACCTTATGATTTAATTTAGAATTCAATGTGAAATAGTTGTTAATAAGATGGCTGCAACTTGTTAAAAAGATTGGAGTTGTTAGACCGCTGTTTATAAATGATTTTTAACACTTGTTTTATTAACAAATGCCCGGGGTAAAATCCTTCATTTATAATCTTAAAAAGTGATAATAATAGTAAACAAACATATTAACACCATTATTATTATTATTAATTTTAAAAATATTAATTAATTAATAATTATAACAGTGTTAATTTCTTTTGTTGAATGAAAATCCAATCTTTTTTTGTAGTTCAGGATTTAATTTGGATATCTCTGCATTGCCTTGATTCTTCAATCGTCTATTGTAATTTCATTTGATTTCTTTTTGTTATATTCCTATTTTTGTCCGCATTAAATTTTTAACTGGGAGATCAGATAGGTTATTCTTAACTGGCAGCTTTGTGAATTTACTTCCTTCTAATTACTTCAACTAACTAAATCTAAAAAAAGGACTTAAAAAGGACTTAAAGAGGACTGTAAAGGACTTAAAGAGGACTATCAGATCCCTTGTTGCATGCTGATTGCCTCTTAATTGCCCCTGATAAAGTTCAGTATCTCTTAAAAGGAATTAATAAGTGTATACTTAATCAGCGGACATGTGCCAAGAGAGTGATATTATGCGGTATGCCTTTTTATTTTTTTTGTTAACACTCATATCAACGGATGGATCTCCCATCTTGCGATCTTAATTTTCGGGGAAAGGAAAGGCGATTCATTTTTACTTCTGCATTCTTTTAGTTTAAAGAAGAATAATTTCACCCCATAAAAATCCTTTAATAATCTTGTCATAAATATTATATTTTGGGTGAAAAAGTAATCCTTTTTTAAATCGAAATACCTGATAGATACCGGCTAAATTCATTGAGATTAGTGCCTTAATTTAGTATTTTTGTATGCTTTAAAAGGAGATTGAATCAATGGAATTCAAAGTAAATAGTAAAGTTTTTGAAAAACTTTTATCCAGGATTATACCTGCTGTTCCAACACGTACTCCTATGCCCGTCCTGGAAAATTTTCTGATAGAAATTAAGGACGGTTTAATGACAGTTAGTGCTACTGATATGGAAATAGCACTGCGTTCATCTCTGAATGTCCCTTCGGAAGAGGACATTAAAATGGTTATTCCCGCAAAATTATTTTATGATATAATTCGCTCTCTTGGAGATACACAAATAAAGTTTGAAACAGATCAGTCTTCCGGAAACCAAAAACTGAAAATTCAAACAGAAAATGGTCTGTATCATATAAGTTATTCTTCTGCAGATGAATTTCCTGATATACCCGAAGTTTCAAAAGATAAAGAAGTTATAATGAATGGTCAGGATCTGAGAAAAATGATAGATCAGACATCATTCGCAATGAGTAAAGAAGATATGCGCCCCGCAATGACAGGGACATTGATGGAATTTACTGAAGAAGGATTGAGATTTGTAACAACAGATGGTCACAGGTTGGTTAAATATGTAAATAAATCTATCACCTCTAATAATGATGAGCAATATATAGTCCCTGAAAGAGCGATAAGCGTTTTAACTAAATTATTGGGGGATAATGATATTAAAATGTATCTTAGCAAAACCAATATATCTTTTAATCTGGGGGATCTGGAACTTATATCAAGACTCATTGGCGAAAAGTATCCGGCATATAATAGCGTAATTCCATTGGAAAATGAAAATTTCCTTAAACTAAATACCAATGATTTGATTTCTACAGTTAAAAGAATGATGTTATTTTCTACCTCCAGCTCCAAGCAGGTAAAATTCTCTATTGATGCTAATAATCTTGAAGTATCGGCTGAAGATATTGACCGCGGGTCGAATGCAAAAGAAAATATTAATTGTGAGTATAAAGGCGATCCAATGGATATAGGTTTTAATACAAGTTATGTAAATGATATTCTTACTCATATTAATGACGATCAGGTAATTTTCAAGCTGCATTCACCAACAAAAGCATGTATAATTGAACCGTTAAAGAAAGAAGAAAACGAAGATTTGATGCTGCTGTTGATGCCCGTTCGTTTGAATAACTAATATGATTTTATCCTCCATCAGGCTGAAAAATTTTCGGATACATAGATATTTAGAATTAAACTTTTCGGAAAATCTGAATTATATTGTCGGAGGAAACGGAGAAGGAAAAACTTCAATCCTTGAATCAATTTATTATTTATGTACAACAAAAAGTTATAATGCAAAATCAGACAGTGAAGTGGTAAGTTTTAAAGAGAAGGAATTTGAAATAGATGGATTGTTTCGGGATTTGACGGAAGATAAGATTAGAATATTTTATTCATTAGAAGAAAATAAAAAAAACTATTTTCAAAACGATAAAATTGTGTCTCGTTCTTCGGAAGTTATAGGAAGATTTCCTGTTGTCATTTTGGCTCCGGCAGATCATTCGATTACACAGGGTTCACCATCTGAAAGAAGAAAGTTTGTTGATTCTGTTATATCCCAGGCAAGTGAAACTTATTTGAAAAACCTTCTTGATTATACTAGAACACTACGACAGAGATCATCACTTTTAACAAAAATCAGAGAAAGCCGGAGTTCACATCTTTTTTCAGAATTGAACGCATGGACAGAAAGGCTGATACAATCCGGTACGGAATTAATTGATCATAGGGTAAAGTTTATTAAAGAGTTTAATGAATATATACGGTATTCTTATAAAATAATAATGGGAAATGAAGAGATTCCGGGAATATCATATTCGTTTTTAGACGGTTATGATGGGAAAGAGATAAAGGATCGATTCACTATGTTAATTTTGGAACGTGAGGATGACGAACTGAGAAGAGCATCTAATCTCGTTGGCCCACATAGGGATGATTATTTGTTCGAAATAAATAATATAAATCTTAGGACATACGGTTCACAGGGACAGCATAAAACTTTTCAGGTTGTTTTAAGGTTTGCCGAATTTTTTTATCTTAAGGAAATTACCGGGAAGACTCCGTTATTCCTGCTGGATGATGTCTTTGGAGAATTGGATACGGATAGAGCTGTCAAGATTAGTGAATATTTAAGAGAAGTCGGTCAGGCATTCATAACTTTAACTGATTTTTCAAATCTTTCTTTTCTTAAAATTAAGGACGAAGACCTGGTTTTTAAATTCAAAGACGGTGTAATAGCAAATGCCTGAGGGTTTTAAAAGTATTGCCGAGATACTGAATAAAGAACCTGCGCTGGCAGCAGTTAGAAAAGTAATCAAACAATCTGATGTCGTTGTGGAATTTTCTGCGATATTCCCTGAATTTAAAAAACTGGTCAGGGCAAAGAAGGTGGAAAAAAATATTTTATTCCTTAAGGTTGAAAATTCTGTGTTGAGGAGTGAACTTAAGTTTAAGGAAACATTGTTGGTGGATAAAATAAATAAATTTTTTAATGAAGAAAGAATAAGAGGAATCAGATTTATTTAGGATTCTTAATTGTAATTTTAATAAACAGGACTATCGGAAAACATGACAAAAGAAAATAATAATAACAGCGAATATAGTGCTAAAAATATAAATGTATTAAAGGGACTGGAAGCCGTTAGAAAAAGACCTGCAATGTATATCGGGGATGTTAGTACAAGAGGATTTCATCACCTGGTAAATGAGGTTGTTGATAATAGTATTGACGAAGCACTTGTCGGCTACGCAGACACAATAGATATAACAATAAATAAAGATGAAAGCATAACAGTTGAGGATAATGGCCGGGGGATTCCGGTGGATATTCATCCCGAAGAAAAAAGATCCGCCCTTGAGGTTGTAATGACTGTTCTTCACGCTGGAGGTAAATTCGATAAGAATTCTTATAAAGTATCGGGAGGCCTGCATGGGGTGGGTGTATCGGTGGTTAATGCACTATCAGAATGGTGCAAAGTTGAAGTTAAACGCGATGGGAAAATCTATTTTCAGGAATATAAAAGAGGTGTACCTGTAAAACCGGTCAAAGAAGTAGGGAAAGCTAAAAAGAATGAAACCGGTACTAAAACTACATTTTTCCCCGATAAGGAAATATTTAAAGTTAATAAATTTAAATTTGATACTATCGCGGAAAGGATGAGAGAATTAGCCTATCTTAATAAAAATGTCACCATTAAAATAACAGATTCAAGAAACGGTGACACGGAAACCTTTCACTTCAAGGGCGGGATAATTGAATTTGTAAAATATCTTGATGAATCCAGACAACCTCTTCATAAGACGATATATATTGAGGGAGAAAAAGACAATACCCCTGTGGAAATTGCCTTCCAGTATACAGATGGATATAATGAAAATATCTTTTCTTATGTCAATAATATAAATACACACGAAGGTGGGACTCACTTGGTAGGATTTAAAACTGCACTTACCAGGACCTTGAATAATTATGCTGCTAAAAATGGTTTGATAAAAGAAGGTAAAATAAGTTTGACGGGAGACGACTTTCGCGAGGGACTTACAGGCGTAATCTCTGTTAAGGTTGCCGATCCTCAATTCGAGGGGCAAACCAAGACTAAGCTTGGTAACAGTGAAACGAAGTCTGCTGTGGAAACTCTTGTTGGAGAAAAACTATCGGAATTCTTGGAAGAAAATCCTTCGATAGGTAAAAAAGTAATTGAGAAATGTATGAGAGCTGCTGAAGCAAGAGAGGCAGCGAGAAAGGCCAGAGATCTTACGAGAAGAAAAAATGCTCTCGATGGTATGAACCTGCCCGGAAAACTTGCCGATTGCTCAATAACCGATCCTGAACATTGCGAAATATATATTGTGGAGGGAGATTCAGCTGGTGGATCTGCTAAACAGGGAAGGGATAGAAGATTTCAGGCAATTCTGCCTCTGAAAGGAAAAATTCTGAATGTCGAAAAAGCTAAGATGAATAAAATACTTGAGAATAATGAAATTAAAGCAATTATTTCTGCTATAGGAGGAGGACTTGGTACCGATTTCGATCAGACTAAATCACGATACGGTAAAATAATACTGATGACGGATGCCGATGTAGACGGCAGCCATATAAGAACTTTGCTTTTAACATTTCTATATCGGCATATGAATAATCTCATTACATCGGGAATGGTGTATATAGCACAGCCGCCATTATATAAAGTAAAAAAGGGGAAACAGGAATTCTATGCATTTGATGAGAATGAACGGGATGAAATCTTAAAGAGATTGAAGGTTAATGGCAAAGAAGATACAGAGGAACTTGTCGAAGAAATGATAGAGGAAGGATCTATTAAAGGAGTAAGCATTTCAAGGTATAAGGGATTGGGTGAAATGAATCCCGAGCAATTGTGGGAGACTACAATGAATCCTGAAACGCGGACGATCTTACAGGTAACTCTCGAGAGCGCTGCTACTGCGGATAAAATTTTTGAAACTCTGATGGGTGATGATGTTGAACCCAGACGGGAGTTTATTGAAAAGCATGCCAAATATGCTAATCTGGATATTTAATCCTATATTTTTAATAATGGATGTTTTAATTACAATCAATTAATAATCCGGCTTTTTGAATTTAATTATAGAATAGCTAAATAATAATTATGGCAACAATATTTGAAAAAATAGTACCGGTTTCTTTGGAAGAGGAAATGAAAAACTCTTACATTGATTATTCAATGTCGGTTATTGTAGCCCGCGCTTTACCAGATGTAAGAGATGGGCTGAAACCGGTCCATAGAAGGGTCTTGTTTGGAATGCAGGAACTGGGACTCGCTAATAATAAACCATATAAAAAATCTGCAAGAATAGTTGGTGAAGTTCTCGGTAAATATCATCCGCACGGTGATACTGCTGTATATGATTCAATGGTAAGAATGGTTCAGGATTTTTCCCTTCGTTATCCTCTTGTTCAGGGACAGGGAAATTTTGGGTCTGTGGATGGAGATTCACCTGCGGCAATGCGTTACACTGAAGCCAGACTCCATCGTATTGCAGATGAGATGTTAAGGGACCTGGATAAAAATACGGTCGATTTTACGCCTAATTTTGATGACTCCCTCCAGGAACCGGTTGTCCTGCCTTCTTATCTGCCAAACCTTCTTGTTAATGGTTCAAGCGGGATTGCTGTGGGAATGGCAACGAATATACCCCCGCACAATCTTACCGAAATTATCGATGGAATCGTAGCATATATTAAAAATCCCGAAATATCGGATGAAAAATTGATGAAAATAGTTACCGCTCCCGATTTTCCAACAGGCGGAATAATATATGGATATGAAGGCGTTAAAGAGGCATATAAAACAGGCAGGGGGAAAATAATAGTTCGTGCAAAAGCTAATATTGAATCCTTAAAAAATAATAAAGAAAATATTATTATAACGGAACTCCCATATCAGGTCAATAAAGCAAATCTTATTGAGAAAATTGCTGAGTTGGTACACGCCGGTAGTATATCTGACATTTCAAATATTAGAGATGAATCAGATAGAGATGGTATGCGGGTAGTGGTTGAGTTAAAAAGGGATGCACAGCCGTCTGTGGTGCTTAATCAATTGTTTAAACATACACAAATGCAGACGACGTTCGGCGTAATTCTCCTTGCCCTCGTTCATGGAATACCCAAGGTGCTCACCTTAAAAGAAATGATGATGCACTTTGTCAATCACCGTATGGATGTACTCATACGCAGAACAAAATTTGAACTTGATGCGGCCGAAAGAAGAGCACACATCCTTGAAGGGTAT
The DNA here is from genome assembly GCA_035456745.1 of Ignavibacteriaceae bacterium. GTDB lineage: Bacteria > Bacteroidota > Ignavibacteria > Ignavibacteriales > Ignavibacteriaceae > DATFVA01. The sequence continues at coordinate 36 of DATICR010000454.1, read as the reverse complement.
ATAATTGCACTGGATAATATAGATGCCGTTATAGAT
>DATICR010000453.1:0-8711 GCA_035456745.1 Ignavibacteriaceae bacterium | reverse complement strand
AACGATCAGAATCTCAGGTTTCGATCTTTTTGCAATAAGCCAGTTAAAATACGATTTTAATATTTTTAATTGACAATGTTTGACGGGATAACAGAATTAATAATAAGTTACGATTAACAACAAATCTTTCCCTTCGTAAGGGAAGGACTACTGGATGAGTTCTAAAGGTGTTTATAGAGGCACTAAATCATCAAATTAAATTGTGAAATAATTCAAGGAAGCGATGGTGCAGGTATTAAATGATTCCCTTATAAAACAAAAACTTTCCTCCATTAAAGGATGGGAGTTCAAAAATAATCAGCTCGGTAAGGAATATGAGCTTAAGGATTTTAAAGAGGCTTTGAGCTTTGTCAATAAAGTTGGTGAAAGAGCAGAGGAAATGGATCACCATCCGGATATATTTCTTCACGACTGGAATAAGGTAAAAATAACGGTATCTACACACAGCGCCGGTGGTGTAACAGAAAACGATTTCAGGTTAGCCGGAAAAATCGAAAGCATCTGAAAATGAATAAAAGACAGGAAGCGCTGCTTGATTTCTACAAAAAGGATCCGAACGATCCTTTTGTTTTATACGGATTAGCGCTTGAATATATTAATGAAAATAACTTTCGGAAAGCTGAAGAATTTTTCAAAGAATTATTAAAAAAGGATCCAGGATATGTTGCAGGGTATATGCAGTATGCTCAATTGATGGAGAAAGAAAATAAAACATCGGAAGCCAAAGAACTTTACAAAAAGGGTATTGAAGAGGCAATAAGATCAGGAGATAAAAAAGCAGCAAAAGAAATGGAGGAATTTCTTGATGAACTTAAATGAAAACAGTATTCTTGAAATCTTTAAGAAAACAGGTGCCCTGCTTGAAGGACATTTTCTTCTTACTTCAGGCAGACATAGTAATATATATTTTCAATGCGCGAAAGTTCTTCAGTATCCGGATTATACTGAAGAAGTATGTAAAATTATTGCGGATTATTTCAGGGATTATGAGATAGATACTGTAATATCGCCCGCAATGGGTGGCATTATTGTTGGACAGGAGGTTGCAAGGCAACTTAATAAAAGATCAATATTTGCGGAGAGAGAAGATAAAAAACTCGTACTGCGGCGTGGGTTTACAATTAAACCGGGAGAAAAAGTACTTGTCTGTGAAGATGTTGTTACTACCGGTGGTTCTGTGTTTGAAGTTATAGATATAGTAAAGGACAATGGCGGACTGGTTGTTGGTGTTGGATATATTGTCGACAGAAGCAACGGGAAGGTGGACTTTGGTTATCCTCAAAAAAGTACCATAAAAATGGAGGTAATCTCATATCTGCCCGAAGAATGTCCTTTGTGCAAACAAAATATTCCGGTGGTAAAACCCGGCTCAAGAAAACTAATTAACAATTGACAATTAAAAATTAACATTTAACAATCAGACAATTGAAAACTCTTATATTATTTCTATTCACTTCGATTACACTTTTTGCTCAAACAGATTTTAATAAATATTTCACAGATGGTACTCTCCGGGTGGACTACTTTCACACAGGCGATAGTCTTAATGATTCCTATTCTGTTGATGAACTTAAAAAAGAACCTTACTGGGGAGGTTCAAAAACTAATCTTGTTGATACCTTTAATTACGGGAATTATGAATTTAAAGTATTTGATGAAGCGGAAAATAAATTAATTTATTCAAGAACTTATTCCACCCTTTTTAGTGAGTGGCAGACAACTGATGAAGCAAAACATACTACAAAAACTTTTAATGAAACCGTCACTATGCCTTTCCCTAAAAACAAAATAAGGATTGAGTTTTACAGCAGAGACAAACGAAATATTCTCCATAAAAAATTTATATACTCCGTTGATCCTGATAATTATTTTATTTCACCTGAAAGACATCTTGAATATCCTTCGTTTGAAGTAATTCATAATGGAGATCCTGCTGTGAAAGTGGATATTGTAATACTTCCCGACGGTTATACTGCAGATGAAATGCAAAAATTCAAAGATGACTGCACAAAATTTGCCGGTTATTTGTTTGCTGTTTCACCATATAAAGAAAATAAGGACAGATTTAATATCAGTGGTGTTGAAGCTCCTTCACCTGAGGAGGGTACAGATATTCCAGCTAATGGTGTCTGGAAAAAAACTTTATTAAATACTAATTTTTACACTTTCGACCTTGACAGATACCTAATGACAGGTGATTATAAATCTGTTCGTGATATGGCTGCTAATGCACCATATGATCAGATTTACATTCTGGTGAACACGGATAAATATGGGGGCGGGTCCATATATAATTATTATTCGGTTTGTGCAGCAGATAATAATTACAGTGAGTATGTATTTACCCATGAGTTTGGTCATGGATTTGCTTTCCTCGCTGATGAATATTACACATCAGACGTTGCTTATAACGATTTTTATCCTCTGGATGCTGAACCGCTTGAACCTAACATTACGACACTTGTTAATTTTGATTCGAAGTGGAAGGACCTTGTAGATAAAAACACTCCTATACCTACTCCGGAAACTTCTGTGTATAAAAACAAAGTAGGTGTTTTTGAAGGAGGTGGATATGTAGCAAAGGGTGTATATCGTCCTATGGAGGACTGCAGCATGAAAACAGCGACGATAAATAACTTTTGTCCAGTTTGTAAACGGGCGATAAAGTGGATGATTGACTTCTATTCCGGAAAGTAAATGTCCGCATGTATGCATGAAATGCATGACTGCATGATATTGATATTATGTCATTGAATTAGCAATTCTATCATTAGATGTGATAAATCTGTCCAAAAATAATTTTACTTAATGAGATTCTATTGAAGATATGAAAGGCATCCCGATTCGCGTCAACCTAATTTTATTGAACTCACCCTATAAATTCGTAAATTCGCAAATTCAAAAATTCGTAAATTTTTAATATATGGAGCAAAGAAAACTATATAAAACAGTCGAAGCAATTGCTTCACAAAAATACACTTCGGAAGAGGGAATGCTCATTGAAGTGCTTAACCAGATAATTTCAAATGAAGAAATTAATGTAAACGGCGGTAGGATCTGGAAACTTAAGATCGATGAAATGAGCTATGGACTGTTATACCAAACGGGCAGTATCGACAAAATTAATCCGGATTTCAAACTCTTTATACAGGAGTATCCTATTTTTGATTTAATAGCTAAGGAACGGACTATTCTGGGGAATGAAACAAATGAGACACTCAGACAGAAAGGGATTTTTAAATATTCCGCATCAGGTGTCGGTGAAAAAATAAAATTAAATGATAAGAACTATTATGAATACCTTCTTGCGCTTAATAGCGATCATATTGATGAAGATTTCAAGATAACGCTTAATATTATTGCTACAGCACTTACTTCAAGAATTAAACATAGACGGATTTCTTCTTCTGTTTATCATTTAAAAGCAGACCTTGACAAAGCAAGGGAACTTCAGAAAAGTATACTTCCTGCTCACGAGTATCATTTTTTTGATTACGAACTATTTGGAGTTACCAATCCTGCTGAGATAGTAGGAGGAGATTTTTTTGATTACCTCGAGGTTGGGGAAGAAAGACTGGGAGTAACTGTGGGGGACGCTGCCAGTAAGGGAGTAAGTGCATCAGCAGAAGCTATGTATATTTCAGGTGCTTTAAGGATGGCAAGCAATTTCGAGATTAAAATCGCTCCAATGATGAAAAGAATGAATCAGCTTGTCAATAAAATATTTGCCGATGAAAAGTTTGCATCTCTTTTCTACGGGGAGCTGTCTCCGGATAAGCGTGGTTTGTTTTTATATGCCAATGCAGGTCATAACCCGCCGTTTTTCCTGGTATCGGCAACAGATGAAATAAAACAACTGGAACCAACAGGTCCGGTTCTTGGACCAACGCCAAATGGGAAATATACCGTTGATAGTATAAATTTCCATAAAAATGATGTCCTGTTAATTTATTCCGATGGAGTTACCGAATCCACCGATGAAAATTTTAATTTATATGGAGAGGAGAGACTCAAGAATCTATTCAGAAATCTGAAATCAAAAACGCCCAAAGAAATCACTTATTCTATACTTGAGGATGTCATAAAATTTTCCCGCCTGGGTAAGTACTCCGACGATAAAACACTGGTAGTAATAAAAAAGAACAATTGATCATTGCTCCATCCTCATGCGCATTTTATGCAGTTCAATGAATGTTTGCTTTAAATTTGTTATAATTTAAAGAGAATTTAAAAGGACTGATAATGATTAAATCAATAAACCCCGCGACGGAAGAAGAAATTCGATCCTACGAAGAAATGAAACCCGATGAAATTAAAAGAATTATATCTTCAGCCAATAAAACATTTAACGGCTGGCGCAGGATCTCTTTCTCAACAAGATCACAAAAGATGAAAACTGCCGGAGAGATCCTCCGGAATAATCTGGAAAAATACTCACGGCTGATGACCGAAGAAATGGGTAAACCAATTCAGCAATCCAGATCAGAAATAGAAAAATGTGCATGGGTATGTGATTATTTTGCCGAAAAAGGTGAAGAGTTCTTGAGAGACATCAGCATTGAAAGCGATGCATCAAATAGTTTTGTGTCATTTCAGCCGCTTGGTGTTGTGCTTGCAATTATGCCCTGGAATTTTCCATACTGGCAGGTTTTTCGTTTTGCAGTTCCGAGTTTGATGGCAGGTAATGCAGGTGTATTAAAGCACGCATCAAATGTAACAGGTTGTGCTCTTGCAATCGAAGAAGTTTTCAGAGAAGCAGGATTCCCCGAAGATTTATTCAGAACTTTAATAATCTCATCTAAAGAAATGGATAAAGTCATTGAACTTGAAAAAATAAGAGCTGTTACATTAACAGGAAGCGTACCGGCCGGAAAAGCCGTTGCTTCAAAAGCCGGCTCCCTTTTAAAGAAAACTGTTCTTGAACTCGGAGGCAGTGATCCCTATATTGTACTTGCAGATGCCGATCTCGAATCAACCACGGAAACCTGTGTTGCCGCAAGACTTATAAATGGAGGGCAGAGCTGCATTGCTGCAAAGAGATTTATAATAGTTAATGATATCTATGATGATTTTCGGGATTTGTTCGTAGAAAAAATGAAAAAGAAAAAGATTGGAGATCCTTTTGATGAATTGAATGATCTTGGACCACAGGCAAGAAACAATCTACGTGACGATCTCCATTATCAGGTAAAAAGGAGTGTTGAGAAAGGGGCTAAACTTCTTCTGGGGGGTGAAATTCCTCAGATGAAGGGAGCATATTATCTTCCAACTGTTCTGGACAATGTTAAACCGGGTATGCCTGCATATGAAGAAGAATTATTTGGTCCTGCTGCATCTTTAATCAAAGCTGACAATGAAGATGATGCTGTAAGAATAGCAAATGATTCGAGCTTTGGATTAGGCGCTGCTGTTTTTACAGCTGACATTAAGAAAGGTGAAAAAATAGCCCGGGAAGAATTAAATGCAGGGAATTGTTTCGTGAATACTTTTGTCAAATCTGATCCAAGACTGCCGTTCGGTGGAATTAAAGAATCCGGTTATGGCAGGGAACTTTCATATTTTGGAATTCACGAATTTGTAAACATCAAAACAGTTTACAGAAAATAAATTGGTAAGCAAGATTATGCTAATAATAAATAAGGCTCTTTCGAGCCTTATTTATTTGCGGGGAATTTTAGTTTAATATTTATTGGATGAAACCACGTGCTCACGGATATCATTCCATGAATTTTGAAGTTCTTTCCAGCCGGTTTTTAAGTCTGCCTGAAATTTATCCCAATCAGCTTGTTTAGCATCATCAATTTTATCGATCTTATTATTCAGACTGTCTTTTTTCGCTTTGAACTGCTTTATCCTGTCATTGTACCAGTCCTTGGTCACCTGGCTTGCGCTGTCGACCTTATCTTCAAATTTACTCATTCTGTCATCGAGCTGATCCATTGCATTATTGAAATCATCTTTCAGTTGATCTTTTTGATCATAAGTGTAATTCGTATTGAAATCCCATATTACGACAGGCTGATTCAAATTTGCATTTGGATTATTCTCGTGCAAATTGTTGTCATTCTGATTCATATCATTCCGAGGATTATTAGCCTGGTTCCTATTCTGACACGAAGTGAATATAAACAGCATAAATGCGCTTAATATCACAGAAAAAAAGATTTTGGAATTCATAACATTTCCTTTCCTATTCATTAATAATAATTCATTACTTTTCGTTCCTGAATCAATCTTATATTGAGTATAGTCACCGCAATTACCAGTAAAATATGGATAAATCCGCCGATTGTGTAAGCGGCAACCATTACCGCAGCCAAAGTATCAGCAGAATTAAAGATAAAATCCATAACATAAAAGTACTCTCAGATAATGCTTTTCATTGTTCTCAACTCGCTATAAGATATCGTTGAAGTTCTATTAACACTATACAAATTATCACAGTAAATTTATACTGTGATTAATATTAGAAATCCGTTTATTAGTAATATATTTGAAGGTAAAAAAGATTTAATTATTGAACAATTATAAGCTTACCATTCAATATGATGGTTCCCGTTATGCTGGCTGGCAGACACAATCGGAACAAAATACAATTCAGTACAAAATTTCGGAATCAATCGGCATAATTCTGAAGGAAAAGATAAATTTAATAGGTTCCGGAAGAACGGATACTGGAGTTCATGCGCTTGGTCAGACAGCAAATTTCAGGACAACGGAAACCCTGGAGAAGAACAAATTTCTTTATTCTCTTAATTCAGTTCTACCGGACGATATAGCAGTCTTAAATCTGGAGTCAGTTGAAGAAAACTTTCATTCCAGATTTGATGCAAAGAGAAGGACTTATCTCTACCTGATAACCAGGCACAAATCGGCATTATTTTATAAATATTCATACTTTTATCATTATCCTATTGATTGCACACGGCTTAATGAGTTATCCTTTTCAATTAAAGGTAAAAAGGATTTTACATCATTTTCAAAAAAAAAGTCAGATACAAAGAATAAAATATGTGATGTATATGAAGCCCGATGGAGAGAGACAAATGGATTCGTCATGTTTTATATTTCTGCAGACCGGTACCTGCACGGGATGGTGAGAACGATTGTCGGAACTTTGCTTCACACATTGAAAAAAAATCTTAACAACGAATATCTTGAAAATATTTTCAATGAAAAAAACAGGGAAGCTGCTTCTGAAAGCGCTCCTGCAAAAGGTTTGTTTTTATTTAAGGTTAAGTATTAAGATATATTTATGGAGTTTCTTGCTGGTTTGCATCCTAAAATTATCCATTTTCCCATAGCTTTCTTATATATTTATGTATTGCTGGAAGCTGCAGGGATTTTTTCGGGTAAAACTTTTTTACAGAAGAGTGCTTATCTATTTCTTCTGCTTGGTGTTTTAGCAGCCGTTGCAGCTGTTATATCGGGCAATCAGGCTGCAGATATAGCCGCACGCTGGAAAGATAAAGGAGCTTTAATACCAATTGATTTAATCTCCGAACACGAAAATTATGCCACGATAACTCTCTGGTATTTTTCAGGACTACTGGTTCTCAGAACATATTTTGTAATTAAGAAAAAATTTAAAGGAGCCATTCAATATCTTTTTATCTTACTTGCTTTAACAGGTGCATACTTTATCTATCAAACCGGAGAGTATGGCGGGAGACTCGTTTATGACCATGGAATTGGAACAGAGCTTAAAAGAGAAGAAATTAAATAACAATCATATTAAATTGAGCTCGTTCAGAGTGATATTTGCAATTCTGATTACGGACGCTGCCGGAATCGTTTTGAGATACTATAAAATTGATACCTATTTTATCTTCCTTGGTTTCAGGTTCCATCTGAGTGCATTTCTTCCATTTTTAATCCTTTATAATAAAAACATTCTATTATTATTATTAGGTGCTTTATCAAAACCATATTTTAAAAAGAAATTCTTACCCTTCTTATGGTTATTCATCGCACTAATAATTCTTTTAGGAACGTTGTATTTGCTAAAAAAAGTTACTGTTGGAGATCCGGAATATTTTTACGAATTTGGTTTGTCTTCCATATTTGATTATCCTTTATACCTTGTCTGGAATTTTCCACAGTTCTGTCTTCTTTTTACAACTTTAATGATTATTTCAAGCTTAAATAAATATCATTACCTTACTGCATTTGCAGGCTTTATACTTTTATTTTTCTGGGAATTTATCCCTGTTGACCTGAAAATAAATCCTTTTGAATTTATTCCCTTTATTACCGCTGCATTAATCGCATCTTTTTTCTTAACCAGACTGCAGAATATTTACTGGTTTAGCATTATAGTTTTCAGTTCAGTCTGGAGTATTGTGCTTTTATTCGGCAGTAAATCCGCAACGGTAATTAATATGTTCTTTGCAAAAGAATACAATTCCTGGGACGGATTTTTAGTATGCGGAAAAGACATTGCCGGTTATGTAGTTTCTGCATATTTCATAATACTATTGTTTATAGTGTTATTTTATGTGATTTTTAAAAGAGATAAGGGTGACATAAAAGACAACCTTTTTAGATAATTAATTACCTTTTCTGTAAATTGCGTAAAAATTCAATCTAATTAATTTTATAAATATAAGTTTTTTATGAAATCATTTTTACTTTCTGTTCTTCTCATTTTAAATACTATAATGTTTGCCCAGCAGGCATCAGACTATTTTCCCCAGCAAACCGATTATCGT
>DATICR010000452.1:0-3951 GCA_035456745.1 Ignavibacteriaceae bacterium | reverse complement strand
TAAAAAGTTATTTATTCAAATGTATTGTCAAGTTAACACTTCAAATAAATAGTCATGATTACAAACAAGTCCTTCCCATTCCAGGGGAAGGACTACAGGATGAGGTCTCTTATCATTAAGAACTCATAATAAAAAGTTATTTATTCAAATGTATTGTCAAGTTAACACTACAAATAAACAGTCATAATTACAAACAAGTCCTTCCCATTCCAGGGGAAGGACTTCAGGATGAGGTCAATTATCATAAGTCAACCCGCCTACTCTCCAATTTGCCGACTGAAAACTGCTGACTGTAGACTTCATTTTCCAATTGCTTACTCCAAAGTCTGGCATAGCCAGAACCAAAAAAGGATTACTCTTACTAATGTATTGTCAAGTTAACACTTCAAATAAATAGTTACGATTACAAAAAAGTCCTTCCCATTCCAGGGGAAGGACTTCAGGATGAGGTCAATTATCATAAGTCAACCCACCTACTCTCCAATTTGCTCATTGTCTACTGCCTATTGCCTATCTCCCCTTCCCTTTTGTTCATTTCTTTGTTCACTGTTCCGGTTTGATCGTAAGAGCACTTTTTCTTTGACCCGTTCACTGTTTTGTTCTACTTTCTGCTTCTCGGTCGGAGGTAATTTCATTCTCTCAACTTCTCTTTTTTGCACCATCACAGTTTCGCGCGGAAGTTTTATCTTATCAATGCTATTACCAGTGGCATTCTGAATTTCAATTCTATCAGGCGGTTCACCGGTTACTCCTCTTCCGCCTAATGTATTTCTCACAGGATTTTTAACTCTGTAATCCCCCACATTTTCCTTATCGAAATCCTGTCTCCTTACAACTTCCCAGTATTTTTTTCCTCTCGCTTCCCAGGGTGATGCATAGACAATACCCGGAGGAGGCATAGGCGACCATCCGACAAAATCTCCGTAGTCAATCCAATCAACCCTTGCTGGTGACCAACTGTTATCGGAAGGAATCCATACCCACCCATATGCAGGATCATCATACCAGTTGCCGTAATGATAAACAATCCATCCGAAAGGCTCATATGAAATCCACGTCCAACCGGCATCGGTATAAGTCCAGTAACCATTATCAAAGGGCATCCAGTCTTCTACAACATAAGGGCGCCACGCATCTCCATAATGTGTCACATGAACCCATTCACCGTAATTATTTAAATCGTCCATATTATACCCGTCCGGGGACGTCTGATTCATTGCAGTCTGATTTTCAGAATAAGAACAGCCCGCAGCCAGAAGAGGGAACATTATCATCAATAAAAAAACGAAAAGCTTAACCAAAGAATTCATTACTCTCATTTTATTTTCCTCTGAAAATATTTGTAAAAGGAATGGTTAAAATTTATTTATTATTAGTTCAGGAATTGTGTTAATTGTGACAAGCGGAAAGATTAATGGATCGACGGTTTATGAATTTGCTGATTAATGAATTTATAAATTGGCAGATTAGAGCAATTATTTTAAGTAAAATCCGGATTGAAAATTTACTTAGTATTAATCTGTCTAAGCCAGAACCAGGGGACTAAAGAATTAATCTGATTACACATAAGATCTTCAAATATTTCCGTCCTTAAAATTCTACATCCCTTCGGGCATTTGTACAGCAATTACTCTGCCCTTTGCGGTAATCTTTCCGTTAGCTGAAACAGTTATCTCTGTAATAACCTTTCTGCCCTTAAGTTCAATGATTTTTCCTCTTAATTCAAGTTCAACATTCAATGGGGTTGGAGAAAGATAATCAACCCGCAGTGATGCCGTTACAAACCGGAATGCCGGTTCTGTTCCCGGTTGTCTTCCTTCACTCCTGTATGCGGCTAAAGCAGCTGAGCCGGTGCCGTGACAATCAATCAATGAAGCAATTAATCCTCCATAAACATAACCGGGTATTGCAATGTGATAAGGTTTTGGAGTGAAATGACAAATAGTTTCCTCATCTTCCCAATAACTTTTGATTTGATATCCAAACTCGTTTAATCTCCCGCAGCCATAACAATAACTTAGCTGATCAGGATAATAATCCTGTACTGCTTTTTTCTCCAAAGATCTTCCTCAAATATTTATATCAAAATATAAATATAATTGACGGATAAATCGAAAATTTTTATTCGAAGACCGTCAAGAGATTATGGAATTTTTCGGGTTTTTATAGTTTGGTTGAATGGTACCGCAAAACCGGTATTAAAAATTATCCGGTCTCAGGTTATTCAGATATTTGTTCATATCAAATTTTTTCCTGTTGTATTTTCCCGGCTTTAACGGTTTTTCTTTGGAATCGTTTGACTGGGATTTCTTAATAACTTCCCCTGAAGCAGGACTGTTCAATCTTCGCCAGTTGATCTTCATCTTTGTACCTTTACCTGAACCATTAATTATTGAATAGAAATACAATATATTTTCTTAAAAAATAATCATAGATTCAATGAAGTTAATCACAAATTGTGAAGATTTTTCGTATGAATTGCCACTAATTTGATATGATAATTATTTTTCCCTGATTAGAAGTTCAACTTTGTCTGTGATGTTTTGGTCTGATTCTTTTTCCCTTCCCTATGCGCTTTAAGGAAATCCCCGAAATCTTCTTTGGATATTATATAGATCTTACCTACCTGTTGTGCTTTAAGCTTTCCGTTTTTAATATGATAAAGAACTCCCGAATGAGAAATTTCAAGTAATTTTGCAATTTCCTCTACACTAAATAATTCTTTCATAGACCAGCCTGATAGTTAATGAAAGATAAAAATGATGCAAATATGGATTAAAAATACCTAAGAAAGTGGTCAGATTCAAACTGAAATGAATTAAGAATAATGGATTTCTGACTGTGCAAAATGTAGTATGTCAAATTCATTAATTTTAAATACTTTAATTTCTCATATCTGTCCAAAATAAAGTATATAAGTTGGAAGAATGGATAAGCATCCCGAAGGGATCAGCGTAAATCAGCTCTTAACATTGAATTGTATATTAAATTATTGATATATTTTTTCATTCCAACTAAAAATATTTTCAGCGTCCATCAGCGCCTGCCCCGCAGCGAAGTATAGCGGGGTAAAAACCATCTGTTAGTAAGTGAGGATGGGATTAAAAATGAAAACAAAAGAATTCTTTTTGATTTTTCTTAAAATCCAATCTTTTTTTGAGATCCGGATTTAATTTGGACAGTTCTGTAATTTCTGATCATTTTTGATTTTGTTTTTGTCATTAATAATAATATTTTAGTACAGAATTATTTCCTATTTTTCCTGTTAATTCATAAACCTTTTAAAAAAGAACTCGTTCACAAGAGGTTACCCCTGCCTCGTGATGGTAAAGAGTTCAGCCCGGTAACATCCCCGTTACCGGGTTTTTTTTGCCCAATTATCCCAAAATTACTTTTAATCTCTTATAACTTCATCCAGTTGTCAACATTCTGTATCTGATTGCTTATAATATATCCAGCAAATATTTTGATCCACGAATCCTTCAATCTGTTATTCGTCTTTTATTTCAAGATGAAATTTATGCATAAACCTGTGATAAATTGGTGTAAAGATTACGCCCGCAATAACTAAAAAAATTATTCCTGAAAACAAAGCATAGAAACTAGCAAAAATTTTTCCTGCCTGGGTTTTTACTTCATTAACAGGACCCATTCCCCCTAAAATCATAGATGCATTTAGTAATGAATCAATCCAGCTAAAACTCTCAAAGAGGTGATAACCCAGCACTCCGATTCCAAGTGATATAATTACAATCAGAAAAGATACCCCGCCGTGAAAAGCTACCCTCTTATAAAAATCCCGCCTGGGCAGAAGCTTGCCTGATTTATGTTCATACATAAATACCTCATTAAAAATTTAATACCTAAAATAGTTAAACTATTTATTAATTTGACGGGATGCCTGAACCAATATTCGCAACATTTTGCCCGTGCCGTCTGCTTTAGCCTGAT
>DATICR010000451.1:0-7469 GCA_035456745.1 Ignavibacteriaceae bacterium | reverse complement strand
CAGAACTTTAAGCTGCAAAGCAGGATCAATATTCCCAAGACATACAAATCTGCTTCTTCTGAACTTTTCAGGGATCAGCGGGTCAAACTTTTCGAACACATTGAGTTCTGTAAGAAGTGTATCCCTTACATTCAGGTCATAGTGATATTTACCAGACCATCTGAATGTTTTCCCATCGACAATCTGCAGACCATCCATATCAATATTATGTTTTTCCAGAAGATCTATATATCCTTTGGGAAAATCTTTCCCGACTATTCCGACAAGGCAAATGGGTCCGCTGAAATAGCTGGCGGAAAGGGAAATATAAGTTGCAGAACCCCCAAGGGCATCCTGTACTTTATCGAAGGGGGTAGCGACTGTATCCAACGCAAGAGAACCAACTACAAGTAAACTCAATTTTTCTCCAATTTTATTTAAATTTGAATAGTAAAAATAAGAATTAGGTCGATTAAAACCATGACAAAACGACGAAAATTTGAATTGAATGAATGAATAAAAAAATAAAATGGTTGAACGGCTGAATGAGATTAGTTAACCGGATGATTGGTGGAATTTAAGATTGAATCTGCCAATTTGTCATATTAATGGAAGCAATGTCTTTCATTGAGATAACAAGGACTACTTCGGCCTCATTTCGGCCTCATTGAAAATCATAATTTAATCGTTTTCTGAAGAAATTGGATTGGATATCTGCCAAATTGGCAGACGGAAAACAGATGCTTTTAGTTTAACAAAGTCGTCTCTGAATTGACTCAAACTTAGTATACATTAAATCCTTTGTGTACCTGGGGCTAACCAAAAAGTAATTATTAATATAAAATTAACCACAGATTCACAGATTCAAAATCCCCCTTTGCATACGAATATTTTTCTTTGTTTTACCTTATGCAAACTTAGTGAAAATTTGTGAAACTAATACAACATAAATTATCTCAATTTTATTTCAACATAATCCCAGAAAATTCTATCTTTTGAGTGATATCTCTGAATAAGATCTACTGAATGACGCTGTCCTTCCCAGGCGAGCAATTCCTTTGCCTCCTCAGGTTTATACCAGCTGCATTCAGAATGTTCATCGCAGATTTTTATCTCCGTGATTCCGCTGACCCTGGCTGCAAAGACAGGTAACAATGAAATTTCATTAAATTCGTGGGAGTAAAATGTATTTACATTCGGCACTACCCACAATCTTTCAATGCTCAACCCGGTTTCTTCTTTAATCTCTCTTATTGCAGCCTGGTAAGCGGTTTCACCTTCTTCCACTTTGCCGGTTACCATCTGCCATAATCCGGGATAGATTTCTTGTTCAGCTCTCTTCAAAAGTAAAAATTCAATAGTCTTATCTACTTCCCTGAAAATGTGTGCTTCAATCATATTAGAAATGATTTTCATAGCAGCTCCTATAATTAAAAATATGCTCTGACTTCAGCTCTTCCGGTATGGATTGCCTTGCCTGCTCCCTGGAGCCTGCCATCATAGCTTACGGTTGACTGTAAAAAAGTATTTATGCGATAGTCAAAATTTACTCTTAAGTAATAATTTTTTCCAAGAAGATTTCCACCGGTTAATTCAAACGGAAGAAAGTTATCAGATGTATTTCCCGTAAGTTCATCTCTTTCAATTTCTATTCTTAACCTTCCTGTGCCGGCAAAAGACAAATTAAGGCTTATGCTCTGCGAGTTGAGATCAATTACTGTCGGCACAACAGGATAGGAATCGGTGTTTTGGCCAACCTTTATTTTAAATCCCACCTCGACATTATTATCAGGTCTGTACGAAAAATCAGATGATACAGTATTACCATTAAGATTTCTTTTTCTATTAGATTCAACAGGGGCAAAAACAGCATCAGTGGTATTTACCAGATCCGTCTGGTTGCTCACTTCCTTTATCAGACGAAAAGTAATCCTGAGGCTCCTCTCCCTGTTATAAGATCTCTCAGTGCCGCCACTGAACTGGTTCAATCCTTTTGTTTGTGCATATCTGAAACGAAATGAAAGATTTGCATCATTTTCAAAAAGAAAAATATCCTGTTGTACAAAATTGGATCCGGCTATAGTAGTCACTTCATTCTGAAAAGCAGAAAAATTAAGCAGATAGATTTTTTTATAATCCACTTCCCTGCTATTCTCTTCTATCCTCCAGAAAGTTTCAGTAGAAAACGGCTCAAGTAATTTTTGTGCAACGGATCCTTTCTCAAAGATCTCTCCATATTTCACTTTCCATCTTGTACTGGTCTTCAAATTTATTACAGGGAAAAGCTGGTCCGTAGGAATAGTAACCAGGATATAATCAGCATCATAAACTGCCGGCTCAAATTCATTTTCATCAGCGATGCCGTTGTTATTCAAATCACCCAGGTATCGGTAATTCCCTGTTCCCTGCTGAACGTGGACAAACACTTTTTCCAGCTTTGCTGTTCTCTCTGTGGATACCTCATAAAATAAATCACCGTTAAGAACGGGGTTCCACAAATCAAATTTTGATTGTGAACGAATTAATATTGTCTGGTTATCAAGTGAGCCTCTCTTTTTAAAAGGTTCAGTATATTTTTTATCTCTTAATGTGAAATTAAGGGTTGTACTTACCTCTTTAATCCCATTATAAGTAAGATTATAATATTGAGTTAAAGCTCTTGCCTGTTTTGTCATCAATCCATCTATGGGGAAATAATCATCCCTTACCGAATATTTTCCACCAATTTTCAAACCTTGAATATTAACTATTTCAAGAAATGGATCTATCTCAAAATATTTCAGACTGGTGGTTAAGAGCGAATCAGAAAGACCATGATAATCCTTTTTCTTTTCAGCCAGGAAATCCACTCCGGGTTTCAAATACCAAAAGACATAATACCCTGTTCCCTTCTGTCTCAGCCAGTTGGAATTAAGATTCAGATTTTTGGATTCCACATAATCAAAATTATAGATGAGAGCATAATTCGAATTATCAGTAAAACTGAAAAGATTATTATATCTTGTGGATTTAAAATCGTTCCCCCTTTTTAAAATACCCACATTAGAATTCACTATCATATTATTTACCGGAAGTAAATTCAGGGCTATTTCTCTGAGTGTTTCATCCACCGTATCACTGGAAGCAGTTACATTATAATTCCTGTTAAATTCAACTTCATCGATTCTTTCTGCGGGACTAAATTTACCCTGCATAAACCTGTCTTTTACTGAAAATCCTATCTTTCCCAAATCTACGGCACCTACATCTATCTTTTTCGGATCCATTCTGAGCAGAATATTCCTTGCGTACCCAAAATTATTTCCGTCGTCTAGAGTAGACAGCATGTTCTGATCCCACGAACTACCGGCATATTCAAGGCTAATGTGAAAATCCTGCAAAGGATTTACATCCACTACTATATTTCCAATTTGTTTCAATTCAGGGACAGGTAAAAATATTACCGGCAAATAACCACCCTGTCTCTTTCCGACATATTGATAATTTCCAAGACCAATTTTAGAATAATCCCCCAGACCGTCACCCACATAGCTAAAAGATACATTATAAATTGCAGAAGCTGCCCCGGGATTATAAATATAGTAAAACAATGTATCGCTATTGATAACAGTATCGGCTTTTGAATATGTGCCTCTTATAATACCGAGGGAATCAGGCTGGGCAAGACTTACTCCGGACTTTGCGGCCTTATTCCTGTTATCCCCGGCATTCTGCAAAATTGTCTTATCTGAATTAGTAAGAGATATATCGATAGGGGCAGCCGGATCATCCCCCTCTTTAAGGTACTGAACCTGGACCTCCAATTTATCGTTAATTAAAGATGAAGCTACGCCCGTACCAAAAAAATTTCGTGTAAAACGTCTGTCGGTATATTCAAAATCAACAGATATTCTGCTTGCCGAAGTAATTAACCGTTTGGGAGTAAAAGTAATCTGTGCATTTGCATATTCGATGGTATAATCATTAGCCTCACCTCTTTTCATTTCCATACCATCAAGATATACTTTCTCAGTTCCGGCAATTATTACTAAATCATTTTCATTATTTATTCCTGACAAACGGTATGGGCCCTGCACACCGTCAACGCCATTAAAATTATTAGTATTAAATTTCCCGCGTGACGTTGCAAGAGAAACGTAGCCGGATTGACCTGCGTAGTTAACTTCTCCCATCAATCCCTGCAATTTCCGGTCAATCACTCCAAACTCTCCCTGTTTCCGGACAAGCTGATAATCACCAAAAGTGCCGATTGCATTAGGATGTTTTATCTGGATAAAAACTTTATCGAGTTCTTCAAGTCTTTCTGTATTTCCTTCGGGTTGAATGGGTGTGCTTTCATCTGTTAAAGCTGCGACAACTTCAATATCCTTTGAAAGTTTACCCGACAGCTGAAGCCGTAGTCCGCTATTCAGAGTGAAATCTTTGGTGGTACCAACAGTAAAACCCCGCACCAGGGTTCCGCTTTTTTCAATATTACTACCGAAAATTTCCTCAGTAGTAAACCCTCCGCCCTCCGACTTAACTACCTGGATTGTATCTTTCCCAGCTTCATCTACCTTAACGACCAGGCTTCGCTTTTTATATTCTTTTCTGAATGAAAGTCTGTATGATTGATAAGTCACAAATAATGTATCAAAAATTGAATAAGCAAGCGTATCTGAAAGTGTAAATGAGGATGTTGCATAAGAAAAAGTATAATCATCTCTATTGAGGACTTTATTCCTGAGAGTGATTGACTCAGTAAAAGGAATTACGGAAACACGGGCTAAAGTGTAGTGATTATCCAGATTAATAGGGATTGTGTCAGTAACCGTTTCAGTAAGATATCGATTCTGTGCCTCTAAAGGGATAATTAAAAAGAGCAAGCCCAGGATAAAAAATAAAGTAATTCTCAAAGAATGATAAGATTTATTAACCAACAACTTAAATTTACGTACTTCTTTTATCAAGTCTAATTGATTATCGCATTTGAAAAATTATCATTCTGGCTTATGGTGTCGATATTTTGGTTGCTCAAAGAGCTCATTACAATGATGATTGACAAATGACGATTTACGATTGTAGAATCAGAGTCTTACCACTGAAGGCACCCTGGGCACGAAGAGGCACTAAGTGAAAGAAAGTTTTAAAAAAGAAACAAAAGAACACAAGAGCTTCGCAGAAGCGACCTTGTTAGAGCCAACAAAGAAAGAAATCCTCTGGTTTACCAGTGGTTTAAGTTCCCGGCTTTAGAGTACGTTCTATTTTGGACAGGTTTGATCGCATTACCTTTTTAATCCAGAAGCTCTTTATGTGACTCAAGGTAAGTTAGTACAAAGTTAATTTCTGATATTACAGCCCGATGTTATTTTACATATAAAATGTCTGATGTTATGAAGGCTGCAATAATTTTCAACCAGGAAGCCGGTAAAACCGGATATTCCTCCGGAAAGCTTTGTGAACTGCTGGAAAGCGAAATAACCTCTGATTTATTCCGTACAAGCAGTGATAATATTAACGAGATTCTTGAAAAAATCCGGTGGAAAAATTATGATATAATTATTGCTGCCGGAGGAGACGGAACAATCAGTGCTGCAGCAGTGAGGGCTGTTAATTTCAAAAAGACACTGGGGATAATTCCCATTGGCACGCTGAATCATTTTGCTAAAGATCTGGGAATTCCGACCGAACCTGAAAAAGCTGTGTATATAATCAAAAACGGGAAAACTGCATTTATTGATACTGCGGAAGTCAACGGGAATCTTTTTTTAAACAATTCTTCGATAGGAATATATACTGAAGTCGTAAAAAGAAAAAAGAATGAGTTAAAACCGGGAGGAAATAAATGGGCAGCAATGATTAAGGCAAGCCTGGCAGTTTTTAGATCAATTCCCATATTGGAAGTTAAAATAGAGTCGGATGAAAAAACAATAAAATGCAAAACGCCCTTTGTATTTGTAGGCAATAACGATTACAAGATGGAATTATTTAACATGGGCAAAAGAGAACGTCTCGATGAAGGTAAGCTATGTATTTATTATCTTAATTATAAGGGAAAGATCCCTTACCTGGGATTATTATTCAAGGCTCTTCTGGGAAAATTAAAGCAGGAGGAAAATTTCAAGGTCCTTCACAGTGAAAGCGTTACAATATATTCTAAAAAGAAGAGACCTGAAGTTTCACTTGACGGGGAGGTAACCAAAACCGACACTCCGTTATTATACAGGATAAATCCCCAATCATTAAATGTTTTTGTACCGGACTAATGTTAAAAAAAATAGTTCATATATCAGACCTGCACTTTGGAACTGTCGAAAGAAAAATAGCTGAGGCAATCATTGCTGATATCAACACTTTAACACCCGACCTGGTGGTTGTAAGCGGGGATCTTACCCAGCGGGCAAGGAAAGGTCAATTCAGAGCAGCAAAAGAATTCCTTGATAAATTAAACGGAAAAAAAATAATAATACCGGGGAATCATGATATTCCATTATTCAATTTATTTATGCGCTTCCTGTTTCCGTTGACAAACTATAAAAATATTATCACCCGGGATCTATTCCCTTTTTACCAGGACGAAACAATGGCTGTTCTGGGCATAAATTCGGCACGGTCGCTCACGTGGAAGTCGGGACGGATTTCCATGGAACAAATTGATTATATGAAAAAAAAATTATGTACTATTGACAACAATATCTTCAAAATAATAGTGACTCATCACCCCTTTATTCCACCGCCCGGCGACAACGGCATAAGATTAGTAGGAAGATCAGCAAAAGCATTGCACATAATGGACAAGTGCTCAATTGACCTGTTACTGGCAGGACACCTGCATCAGGGTTACAGCGGAGACGTGAGACCTTTTTATCCTTCAGAGAATAGTTCCATTATTTCTGCTCAGGCAGGCACAGCAATTTCAAACAGAATAAGAGAAGAACCCAATGGATTTAATTTTATTCGGGTAAATAAACAGGAAATTTTTATCACTATGAGAGAATGGGATGGCGGGGGATTTAAGGAAGCATTGACAAGTCATTATATTAAAGATAAAAATGTGTGGGGGAAAGAGAAGTGAAATGCTGTCACGGTTTGGATTTAAAAACTGACACGGACCGTGACCTGGTTTGCCTGGCAGGCGGGTCGATCTATTCGGCAGGCAGCAGCCTAGTAAAAGGAAGTACACAATCGGCAGTCCTCAGTTGGCAGATTCAATGGGCGTTGTTACTTTTTTATCCTGGCTGCCACGGTCAGGTTTGTGTTCAAGTTTCAAATTTCGTTTTTTTTATTTAGGTTAGTATTGTAAATGAG
The DNA here is from genome assembly GCA_035456745.1 of Ignavibacteriaceae bacterium. GTDB lineage: Bacteria > Bacteroidota > Ignavibacteria > Ignavibacteriales > Ignavibacteriaceae > DATFVA01. The sequence continues at coordinate 203 of DATICR010000451.1, read as the reverse complement.
GTTTGAGTATATAAATCAGGGTTAGATTTTCTCATTGTTTCACGCAAATAAGTTTCGATAATTTTGATTGTTGTTTAGTGAACCCGTATGGTCGTTCAAAATGCATGATTTGTTATAGTATGTTCCCTTCCATGCATTGATGGCGGTCATGCGGGTATTTTTTATGGTTGAATTTCATCAAGGTACTTAGAGCACCAAGGAAC
>DATICR010000450.1:0-2276 GCA_035456745.1 Ignavibacteriaceae bacterium | reverse complement strand
TGAAATAGAAATTGAAACTTCCTCAGGTGAGATCCATATTAAGAAGATGAAGTAATTAACTCTATTGAAAAGCAAAAGAGGAAATGGACTATCCGTTTCCTCTTTAATAATCTGCAATTAACAATTTATAATTAAAAATTTAACAATTTATCTCTTCTTCTCTTTTAACCTTTCCTTCTCAATATTCTCTTTTATTCTGAATCTGACTATTCTTTTTATCAGTCGCCCGGGGATAGATTTATTAATTGGGAACTGTATTGTTCCTTTTGATGTTTTATAATCTTTTAATTCAATTTTGAATACTTCATTTACTACTTTATTTCCTGGATAAAAACCTATATGGTTTTTATGGGACATAAAATAAACCAGCATTCCATGATATTTGTATGCAGGCATATTATAACTTATAACTTCCTCTGCTTCCGGAGCTGCCTGTTTTATTGTTTGTCTCAATTTTTCCAGAATGCTCCTAACCGGAGGAGACAGAGAAGAAAAATATTCATCCACCGTTTTGAATTTTCTGCCAGATAATTCTATCATATTGTATACTTATTTAATTACTAAACGGATTTATATTTTATTCCTTAGAGCTAATAGAATAATTAAAATCGCATTCGTTCATAATTACTCTTTACGAGTCCATTGGAATAGACAATAGTCTCTATATGTTTAAACTTCAGATCTCTGTCAAGAAAACCGAACAGAGGTATACCTTTTCCTATAAGCAGAGGAACTCTGGTAATAATTAATTCATCGATGCAATCCTCTTTGAGAAAATCCTGAATGACTTTGCCTCCATCAACGTATATATTAGTATAATCTAAACCGGACAGGAAATTCATCATTTCTTTTGGCCTCATAGAAACAATTTCAGCTTTATCCTGAATATTACCGGGAATTTGTATATGCTTTGTGCTTAATACAAAAACCTTTTTTGAATAGGGCCATTCAGGAAATGACAAAACTTTTTCAAATGTGCCTCTTCCAGTTACCACAGCGTCAATGTTACTGAAGAATTTCCTATAACTTTCATTGATCTCAGCACTTTCGAACTTGACCAGCCAGTCGATGTCTCCATCTTCACGGGCGATGAATCCGTCGAGACTAATTCCTATGTAAACAAATGTTTTTATTGTGAATACCTGTACATTTATCTCATTAAAATCATCTTCTTCACCTGTGAAAATGAGCCAGCCTGCAATCTGTAAAAATAAATTCCGCTAGCCAGATTATTGTTTTCGAAAGTAACCTCATAAGTGCCTGCAGGTTCTTCCTTATTTATAAGAGTTGCAACTTCTCTGCCAAGAAAATCATAAACTTTTAACTGCACGAAAATTATTGAGGAGGATGTTAAATTGGAAATGGTGTACTTTATCCTGGTAGCTGGATTAAAGGGATTAGGATAATTCTGATATAGAGTAAAATCTGAGAGGGTTTCACTTACGTTTTGAATTTCAGTTATCCCGCTGCCATATTCATAAACTTTATATCCCCAGGAAGGAAGTGTCATTTCCGTATTGTCGCTGAAATTGACGGAGTCATCTGTAAACACATTTCTATAGTTCCCGGTATACAAATTTCCCTGCAGAGTAAAAGTCTGCTGCTGGTCAGTCAAATTAAAAACTTCAAATATCCTGCAATTATCTTTTTCTCTAACGAATGCATAGACAGCATTGTTGTTTGAAGAATTTATTCTTTGAATTTGACCTCCCGCAGCACCATTCCAGAGAGCTAAATTCAATTTTTTTAAATTAAACAGCGTAGAATAAATTTGAGCAAAAGGGTGAGAATGCCAGATTATCTGATCCTTATCGAAAAAAAGAAGACGGTGATCAAGTCCGGCTTCTTCTCCGCTGTAAATTAATGGCATGCTCCTGAAAGTCGTGGTTAAAACAATAAATTCTTCAGTTGCATTTCCAAACTCTTCAAAATCAGTTCCATACCATGAATTCTCATCGTGGTTTGAAGTAAAATACATTCGGTAATGGTCAGGATCAAAATTTGTATTTTCATAATTAACATAATTCGCAAGTTTATTTGCATTATTTGTACCGGCAACAATATTACAAAGTATACCACTTCCGAAACCATGATAGCCCCAGGCATAGGTCATATCAAATCCGGCCGACTGATATTCAGTACCATCATCTTCGGCGACCATGAATAAGTCAGGTTTCAGGCTTTTCAGCTGAGGGATAGCGGAAGTCCAGAAATCAAGCGGCATAAAACTTACAGCATCACAGCGAAAACCATCGATGCCGGTTTCATTTATCCAC
>DATICR010000449.1:0-13445 GCA_035456745.1 Ignavibacteriaceae bacterium | reverse complement strand
TTACAAAACCCCTGGAATTTGATTTATTAAAAATGAAATTAAATTATTCCGGCACAATCTGAGGAAAAATTAAGATGCAGAATGCAAAAATATTGGTCGTTGATGACGAACCGGATTTGCAGGATCTTATCCGCCAGAAATTCCGGAATAAAATCAAATCAAAGGAATATGAATTCCAGTTTGCAATGAATGGTGCGGAAGCCATGGATAAAATAATTAATGATGGGACTATAGATCTTATTTTGACCGACATAAATATGCCCGTAATGGACGGACTGACACTTCTTTCCAAAATAAATCAGCTTGACAATAAAATACTGAGGTCTGTTATCGTGTCGGCTTACGGCGATATGGAAAATATAAGAACGGCAATGAACAGGGGAGCATATGATTTCGTTACTAAGCCCATTGATTTAAAAGACCTTGAGATAACGATTGAAAAATCGCTCAGGGAAATTGAGCAGTATAAAATTGCTTCAATGGCTCACGATAAATTGGTCGCCCTTAAGCAGGAACTCGACATTGCAACAATAATTCAGATGTCAATTCTCCCTAAAACATTTCCCGCTTTTCCGGACAGGAAGGATTTTGAAATTTACGCCAAAATGATTCCGGCAAAGGAAGTCGGGGGTGACTTATATGATTTTTTTCTCATCGACAAATACCGGCTGGGAGTTATCATCGGCGATGTCTCAGGTAAAGGGATAGCGGCTGCCCTGCTTATGGCAGTATGCAAAACCCTTTTAAAAGCAACCGCATTTAAAGGAATGTCTACTGACAATGTTTTAGCGGAAGTCAATAATATACTTGTCGATGATAGTCCTCCCAATATGTTCGTAACAGTATTTTACGGAATACTCGATACACGAAATGGTTCTTTTGAATATTCAAATGCAGGACACAATTCGCCTTATTTAATATCATCTGATGGCAGTTTAAAGAAGCTGGACAACATCGGCGGTTTAATGATTGGCGCTATGAAAGATGCAGAATATCAATCCAATATTATTATGCTTAAGAAAGATGAAACCCTGATATTATATACTGATGGAGTAACTGAAGCATTTAATAAGCATGATGAAGAATACGATGAGAAGCGTCTTACCGCTTCTCTTCAGGACATCGGGGGATTAAGTACCGAAAAACTGGTGGATAAAATCATCTCCGGCGTTCGAACATTTACCAGTGGCGTTGAACAGTCGGATGATATCACCTGCATGGCAGTCAAATATTTGGGACGATAATTACTCAGAGATTCAGTGACTTCTTCACCGGTTTAATATTAGACGATAGTACCATCCATTCAATTTAATTTCTATTATACTATGTCATAAAAAATTAGCCGGAAAATTATCCAATGGGTGAAGCACTGTATTAAGTATTGTTGCAGAATAATGATATTAATATTAACGATTTATTAAAATTAGACCACATAAATTATCAAATGTTTATTGTATTTAAATGAGACTCTTCTGGTATTTATGTGGCTTTCTTTTGGCTTAATTTAAAGTACCTCAAAATAGGTACAAAAAAAGGTACCTCTTTTAGTAACATAGGCTTGTTATAAGCTTGTTGCATGCTTGTTGCCCTTATGGAGGAAAATCATTTAAAAACAGGGTTTTGTATTTTTTTAATTATATGGAATTTGTCAAATGTCTATTGTACATAAATGAGACATTCTTGCTGATCCTGTTGGAGAAAATCATTTAAAAACTAGGGGAGTGTTGTTCTTCTTTGCCGTAAATGTGTATAGAATTTTCCTGATTGTAGCATCTGAGAGACAGAATTTCTCCCTTAGGACTTCAAAAGCTTTTGGTTGAGAATAATATTTATTCCTGAGATTTTCATATTCCTCCCTGATTGTCAGGTTTCTTAATTCTGTCTCATCAACAAGCTGAAGTTGACGCATACGACGGAAGACATCAGAAGATACAATCTCCTCCAGTTCAAGTTTAGGAATCCGACCCATAAAAAAGCCCCTCCATTGAATTATTTTCAAATCAAAAATTTTGTGAATTAATGAATTAGTGATTAACAGATATTACGATATTCCAAACTTATGACACCCGTTTAACAATTTAAATCCCCAAAAATTTATCAATAAAAATTACAAAAAAATCTGTGCTGTTCAAAATAATTTCTTTATGATGTAGCAATTTCATATGTGAAATTCTAAAAATACGAATTTCATTTTTCTAACACCACCGCGTGTCTATAATTAATCCTCTTCTTACTTTTTATATCATTTTAAAAGTACCATCTTTTTCGTCTGAATAAATCCTCCGGCCTGCCTGCCGGTAGGCACGGCTCTCAACTCATAGAAATAAATTCCGCTGGGCAGATTGACTGCGTTCCAGGTTAAACTATAATTGCCTGCAGGTTTTTCATCGTTGATCAATGTTGCAATTTCATTACCAAGTATATCGAAAATTTTAATTGAAACTTTTGAATCATTTGGAACCGTATATTCAATTTCTGTCTCCGGGTTGAATGGATTGGGATAGTTCTGCGATAGATAAAATTCTTTCGGTAAGTCAACGGTTACATTTATACTATTGGAATATTCAAAATTTCTATTGAAATCTATCTGTTTTAATCTGTATTGATATATTCCCTTTACCAAATTCTTATCTGTATAATAGTAATTCTGAATTTCCGTTGTTGTTCCGTACCCTTTTATGAATCCGGTTTTCATCCATTCATTCTGTCCGTCAATTCCGGAAACCTTTCTCCTTTGAATTTCGAATCCCAGATTATTGGTCTCTGTAATGGTGAGCCAGGTAAGTTTTACGTTATTCCCGGAAAGTTCGGCATAAAAATTCTGCAGCTCGACAGGAATAATTGGAGGGACGTACGCAGTGGCTTCATTACTCCAGGTGGTCACATATCCGGGCCACGATGTTTCCAGAATTCGATAGGTGTAAATAGTATTCAACTGGACAATAGTGTCTTCAATTGAAAGAACTGCAGGTCCCACTTCAGCAATTGTCTGGTATGATGAATTACCTTGTGGAAAACCATTTTTCCTCTGAATTCTGTATCCTGAAGCCGGATCTATTACGTTTCCCGGAACCCAGTTAAGTGATACTTTTAATGAATCGTGACTTGCAAGAGCCCTGATTTGAGCGGGAGGAGTAGGAACTGATAGCGGTGAATTCAGAATTAGATCATCCACATACCATTCACCGAAGGAGCTGGAATTATTATTGGAGAATAAAGCAAGCTTAACATAGTTTTCGCCCGGTACAGTGATAATTATTTCGCCGGCAGGGATATCATCAGTTACAACCTGCTGCCATATAACTGACCAGGTGTTTCCTTCATCCAATGAGTATACAACACCAATCGTAAATGTCCCATATGACAAGTCAAAACTATAGTTAAAAGATAAAGGGTTTAAATCCGGATTTAAATCAAAAAATTCATTCAATATTAAGAATGAACTCCCGGCTGATCCAGAAGAAAATTCTAATTCAGGAGCTTGTCTGCCGGCATTATTCGTATTTGAAATAAACCACGATGCTCCTTCTTGTTCGATTAAAGTATAATCCGACAGATCTCCATCGAATTCATCCATCCAAAAGCTCCAGTCATAACATTGGGAAATAAAATACCATACCGGACCTGCCGTATAACCTGACGGATTGTATTCGACTACCCGCCAGTAATATTTTGTATGCGGATCCAGGTATCCTGCAAATTCCAGTGATAATGAATCCAGTACTTCCAGAGAATCATAACCACTTGCAATTAATACCGAAGGATCAAGGGATGCAACAAGATTTGAATCCTGGCTGAAATAGATTTCATTGTATTCGGCATTAGAAGGATTTTCCCAGAATAGCTTAAAAGCAAAACCCTGACTGTTATTCAGGTTTATATGTCTTGCTCCATTTTGCAGTCATAGGATGAGTGGGCAGTCCGGGTTCCTGTGCAAGAACTGTGATAAAAATGGAAAAAATTGATAATAAGGTAAATAATACTTTCATCTTTCTCACCCTTAAATAATTTTCAGTTCACTCATTCACTCATTCACTCATTCACCCATTCAATCCTTTAATTTAATTCCAGCCCTGTCTAATTCCGGCGGTAGTTCATCCAATCATTCAATCATTCAATCATCCAATCATCCAATCATCCAATCACTTAATACTGATTAACTTGATTACACCTGGTGAATTTTTGGTTAATAAATATGCTTTGATTGTGTATTCACCGTGGTTCAGGAAATTGTTGTTTATATCGATTAACGGCAGATGGAATTGGTATCTTTTTGCCTCACCGCTTTTCAGGGTTAATGATGTTAACACTTGTAAACATATTCCGGGATACTCTAGAAAAATTTGGTCTCCCTGCATTATTTTTAATCCAAACTGACAGGAAGTTCCGAACTGATAGGCGATTGTATTCTCGGTTAAATTTGTAAATGTTAATGTACCTTTCAGTGTGTCCAAAGGAGTAAATGAATATTTTTCAAGCTGAAGGATTAAGCTTCCATCCGGTTCCTGCTCGGTAATTCCGCAGCCGGTAAAACCGTTTATGATAATCAGGAATAGAATTGATAAGATCATTGCTATCTTTTTCATAATCACACCCGTTCATAATAAAATATTTCTGATATTTTTCCTGTAGATTCGTGTTTTCCCATAAAAGCTTTCCCTATCCATATCCCCGGGTATTTGATTATACATTCCGGAGAAAGTTAAAATAAATAATTAATAGAAGCAATCATGCAGGTAGGCGTGAAGGTAAATTGAGAGACAGGAAATGGGAAATGGATGAGAGATCAGAGACAGCAAAGAAAATCAAAAAAACTCTCACATTATCTGACCTTTGATCTCTGACCGCTGACCTTTAATTTCGGTCTTCTTGCCACTTAGTTGAATTTATTATAATTTATACAAGTTAAATACTTGGATAACCTGGAAGATGTGTAAGTTTTAGCCACTATGGGGATATTCAATTCTTCAGGATGGTAACAAGCAAATATGAATTGCTTTTAATCAACGGTTTGCTCTAAACCTTCAATTCGCGAGGTGTTATGAAAAATTCACTTTTACTATCTGCTTTAATAATGATCTGCTTATTATTGTTTTCCCCTGATTCTAAAGCCCAGATTTCTGTGCAGATTGGTCCGGGACTCGGGTATTCTATTCCAATGGGTGATTATGGCGGTTCCACTACAGATTTCTATGCCGGTACAAAATACGGAATGAAATCCGGCTTCAATGTTCACGCTAAAGCAAGGGTATCATTCATTTTCCTCAGTGCATTCGGAGAAATTGGCTATACATCATTCAGCGGCAGCGGCAATGCTGAAGAAACAAGGGGCAGTCTGGATCTTTCACAGAAAGTCTTTTCAATAAAGGTTGGACCCGAATATCAGATCAGTATCCCGATGGCACCGGTTACTCCATATCTGCAAGGATTTGTATCGTATAATGCCATCTCCGGATCTGTGGATATTCAGGGAGTAACAAATGTACCAAGCGGGAAATATGATCTTGCAAGCGCATCACGTATTGGGCTCGGAGCCGGTGTGGGTGCCATAATAAATGTAATGGTATTTAAGCTGGATGTTAATATACAGTACCATGCTATGAATATTGCGGGAAAAGAATATAAACTTGAAACAGTCACGTCCCATTCGAGATTGGATAATTATACATCGCTTAATGATGCAAAGGATCCTTCATACGTCGCAGGCAGCGATGATCATTTCATCGGTAACGATAGAAGTATTGGTGCACTGGAGTTGAAGTTGACAGTGATGTTTGGACTCTAAGAACTCTCCCCAAACTCGCGGAAGAAAGTACCCGGGGTGATTCAAGGTCAGGATATTTAAAGCTTATATGGAATGTCCTGACCCTTGATCTCTGATCTTAAACCTCCGATAACTAATCTCCGGCTACCCCAGGTTTCTTATAAAATTTATATTTTTAATTTCACCGGCAATTATCAGGGTATCATCAGCTTTGATTATATATTCAGGACTAGGAATGGCATTAATTTTTTCGCCTTTTTTTTCTTTGATCCTGATTGAAAGAACATCCACACCGTAGTGTTTCCTGATATTTAATTCTTTAATGGATTTATCGATAAAAGATTTGGGTGGTGGAATTTCGATAATGGAATAGCCTTCCATAAAATGTACTGCCGGTTCTTCTTCTTTCATAACAATAAGACTGGCGAGATTGGATGTCAATTCTCTTTTTTCAATTTCACGATCATAAGCATCGAGTATGTCTTTACGCCAGATGATGCCAATCATATGCCCCGAATTTTTATTATTCACCACAGGAAGTCCGTTAAAGGAATATTTCCTAAGCTTATCCAGGGCCGACTGACAGGTTTCATCCGTAGTTATAGTTTCAAAATAGGTGTTTAAAATATCTCCTGCGATAAGTACATTCTGCAGAGATTCTCTTTCATATAGATAGTCCTTAATATCGTTTATTGAAATCATTCCGCTTACACGTCCTTCGGAATCAATAACCGGAAACTCTGATTCTTTACCGGCGATTATCTTGTTTACAATCTGACCGAAATTTTCTGTTGTGTTAATGGATTCAAACTCCTTTTTGTATACATCCTTCACATAAATGGATTCCATAACATTGGTTTCTACAGCATCTTTTAATCCGATATTTTTCAGCACCAGTTTTAATGTATAAATTGATTCTCTTGAAAGTTTGGAAGAAATAATCACACTTATAATACACGTTATCATCAATGGCAGAATTACGTTGTAATCATTTGTCATCTCAAAGACTATTATAATTGCTGTTATGGGAGCCCTCGTTGCTCCTGCTACCAGTCCGCCCATAGCTACAAGCGCATACGCTCCCGGTGATGCGCTAAGATTCGGGAAATAGAAATTTACAACATAACCGAAAAAGGAACCAAGCATGGCCCCCATATATAACGATGGAGTGAAAATCCCTCCTGATCCTCCCGAGCCCAGGGTAAGGGCAGTCGCAAAGATTTTCATAAATATTAAAGCCAGGGCAAAATACCATAGTATGTTGCCGTAAAGGGCATTGTTAATTGATTCATACCCAAGTCCCAGCACCTGAGGGAATAGTAATGCTATTAGTCCTACTCCCGCTCCCCCGAGCGCAGGCTTATAGAATTCTGGCACATTTATATAATTATCAAATAAATCCTCGCACCAATAAAGTACCTTAATGAAAAGAAAAGAAACCAGACCGCTGGCAGCACCAAGTACAAAATAAAATCCTAGCCCCAGTGGCGGTGCAAGCTGATAGACCGGTACCGTAAAAGCGGCAAAATTGCCTTCAAATGTATGCGAAATAACTGTAGCCATCACTGATGAAATTACAATAGGTGAAAATTGTGCCACGGTAAAATCCATTAGTACTATTTCAACCGCAAAGAGCGCACCGGCAATGGGAGCATTAAATGCTGCTGCAATACCCGCTGCGGCTCCGCACCCTACAAGTGTTTTTAATCTTCGTGAGGAGACTCTTAAGAATTGTCCAACTACAGAACCAAGACTCGACCCTATCTGGACGATTGGGCCTTCTCTTCCAACCGAACCGCCGGTGCCGATAGTTATGGACGACGCTAAAGCTTTTACAATTGCAACTCTTCCCCTGATTTGTCCTCCTTTAAGAAGTATTGCCTGCATAACTTCAGGCACACCGTGCCCTTTTGCTTCAGGAGCAAAATAATAAATTATGGGGCCTACAATAAGTCCTCCGATTATGGGAAGTAGAAGAATATGAAACCATGGAGTGTTCATTATATTCTGCAGATGATTCCCGGAACCGGGAAAAGAGACATCCGAGAAAAATTTAATCATTGCCCTTATTCCTATTGCAGAGAAACCCGCAAGAACACCTATTATGATTGCACTGATAATCATAAAAGTGTGCTCGGTCATTTTTGCTCTTTCAAAAAGAGCTGCAGTTTTCAGTGAAAGTTTGGAATAGATTTTTCTGAGAGCTGATTTCACTGCTGTTTTCGTTTTCTGATGCCTCTATTGCTTTAAATAATTAAAACCCGGGACTTTGAAAAGTAAGAAAAATATAATTTTCTCCCAAAATTTCACCTTAATTTAATAAAATTATCAACTGTAAACTCCTCCGTCACTCATCTCTTAGTCTCTCAGTCTCTCCGTCCCTCATTACCTCAATATCATCTTTCCCTTAATAAAAAAGTAAGTACGCCCATCGAATGATTCGCCAACTGTGGATTGTAGACTTCTTTCACAACTCTTGCCTATTTCTCGATTTTCCCTTATGTTGCTTTTCGATAATATACTTAGAAGTATGTGGTTATGACTAAGTTAAGTTATTGTAAGGGAACCTGCTGTAAATATGTTTTTTTTCACTCCTGGTACTATGAACTAGAGATGTCTCTTTTAATTCAAATAATTTTAATAACCTTTATCAATCACTCACAAGGAGCCTCATGAAAATAAAACTTCTACCAATCATTCTTACAATTGCATTTTTTTGTATTGTTTCTGTTCACCAGACTTATGCTCAGGGTGTAACTACCGGATCAATCACCGGGATTATTTTTGATAAGGCTGATAATAATCCCCTACCGGGAGCAAATGTAATTGCAGTGCACGTTCCGAGCGGCACACAATATGGTGCTGCAACACAAAGCAGTGGAACTTATAATATACTTAATATGAAAATCGGGGGTCCATATACTGTAACTGTTACTTATGTCGGTTACGCTAAAGAAGTTAAGCAGGATGTTTATATAAACCTTGGCCAGCAGCTGAGGCTGGACTTCGCTCTTACTGAAGAAGCGGTAACAGGGCAGGAGGTTACGGTTACTGCAGAAAAAGATGTAATCTTTAACAGCAACAGAACAGGTGCCGAAACATTCATAAACCCGAAGGATGTTACACTGATACCTTCAATCAAACGGAGTACACGGGACTTAATCCGTCTTGATCCCCGCAGTGATGATAATTATAGCTTCGGTGGAAGAAACTGGCTCTTTAATAATATCTCGCTCGACGGCTCTTATTTTAATAATTCGTTTGGACTTGATGATCCTGCTCCGGGTGGACAAACAAACGCTGAACCTGTTCCATACGACGCCGTTGAAGAGGTTCAGGTTTCTATTGCACCGTTTGATGTGAGAGAAGGTGGATTCACCGGTGCAGGTATAAATACCGTTACAAAAAGCGGTACAAATCAGTTTAAAGGCTCCATTTATAGTTTTCTTCGAAATGAATCTTTTGTCGGCAATAAAGTCAGCGGTGAAGATGTGGTTGCTAATCCCGATTTGAAATATAATCAATCAGGTTTCAGTATAGGCGGACCAATTGTACAAAACAAACTTTTCTTCTTCCTGAATGGCGAACTTGAAAGACGCCAGGATCCGGGCTCAAATTTTATTGCCCGAACAGGAACTGTCTCCGGTCTGGGCATTTCCAGGGTCGATGCCGCAACAATGACACTGATTCGAAATCGTATGAAGGATGTTTACGGTTACGATACCGGTCCTTTTGAAAATTATGTTCATAATACCGATAATGAAAAAATAATCCTGAAACTGGATTGGAATATTAATGATTTTAATAACCTGACATTCCGGTTTAATAGACTGGATGCCCGCCGTGATCTTCCGCCGCATCCGTTCGTTCTTAGTTCAGGTGGCCGTGGACCTAATGAAAATAGTCTGCCGTTCAGAAATTCAGGTTACAGGATAAATAACCGTCTGAATTCGTTTGCTCTTGAATTAAATTCAAGAGGAGAAAATTTTTCGAACCGCTTCTTCTCAAGTTATAACAGGTTCCGTGATTATCGCGAACCATTTAGTGAACCTTTCCCTACAATTCAGATAAATGTTAACGGAATAAATTATACTACTCTTGGAGAAGAACCGTTTTCGATTCATAATATCCTCGATCAGGATGTTTGGCAGTTTACGGATAACTTCAGTTACTTTCTTGGCAGCCACGTTTTAACCGTAGGTTCTACATTTGAGTACTTTAGTTTCTTTAATTCCTTTAACCTGTTCCGCTATGGATTATTTATGGTGCCGAACCAGTTTGGAGGAACTACATTTGAATCTCTGGATGATTTCTTTGCAGCAACTGATCCCACAGATTCCAATTTCATTGATTTCAGGAACCGTTTTGTTAATCCTGTTGCTTCTTCTCCGTATAAAGGAGAAAATATTGAAGTCGGTCAGCTTGCTTTTTATGCACAGGACGAATTTCTTGTTTCACCGGTGTTCAGCTTAAATTACGGAGTACGGGTTGATCTTCCTTTTTATATCACCAAGCCGGTCGACAATCCTTTTTCAAGAAGCCTGACTTTGCTTGATCAAAATGATAACCCGGAAAAGGTGGATCAGAGTAAACTTCCGGGAGTACAGCCATTATTTTCACCACGTATCGGGTTTAATTGGGATATCAGCGGTAACCGGTCAACACAGCTTAGAGGCGGTACCGGTATCTTTACAGGACGCCTTCCTTTTGTATGGATAGGAAATGTTATTTCAAATCCGGGTAACAATCCGAATCTCTATCCTAATGTTCCAAAACAGATAGTTACAAAAGATAACTCTATTCTTCAAACCTCGTTTGATCTGAATGCAATGGTTAATGATTTCAAATGGCCGCAGGTCTGGAATTCCAACCTTGCTGTTGATCATAAATTGCCATGGGATTTATTCGGCACCCTCGAATTTATCTATGGGAAAGACATCAATTCCATTTATGTAAGAAATGCCGACCTGGTTAAACCCGTAAGAAAATTGCCCGATGGAAGACCTTACTATGGCGGGGCAGGTAATAATGAACTTAATCCTGATGGCGGAGCCGGAGTATATGTAATCGATAATTCAAACGAAGGATATAATTACAGCTTAACAGCTCAGCTGCGGAAAACTTTTGACTTCGGACTCAGTTCATTTTTCTCCTATACATTTCTGGAAGCTAAGAACCTGATGAAATCTACCGAGATCGCAAGTGTTCTCTGGGCTGAAAATCCTGTTAAAGGAGATCCGAATAAACCGGAATTAAGCTATTCTGAATTCGGAAACAGACATAGATTTCTGTTGGGTGGATTTTACCGGATGGAGTGGTCGGAAACTTGGGCTACAAGCTTCGGTCTTTTTGTTGAAGTTGCTGAAGGAAACAGGTTCGAAGGTGCCGGCGGCAACCGGTATTCCTACATTTATGCCGGTGATGTAAACGGAGACGGAAGTGCCACTAATGATTTGATTTACATTCCTAAGGACAGGAACGATATAAGTCTTATTCCTTATATTGATGCAAACGGAAATACAGTAACTGTGGAACAGCAATGGACCGCTCTTAATCAATTTATTGAACAGGACAGTTACCTCAGCAAGCACCGCGGCAGTATTGCCGACAGGTTCGGGGATATCAATCCCTGGTATAGCAATATAGATTTGCGGCTGCTTCAGGATTTTGCTCTTTATATGGGCGGGAATAAACATACATTCCAGCTAAGTATTGATATTCTGAATGTTGCAAATCTTCTTAATTCAAATTGGGGAGTAAGACAGGTGGCGAAGTCATCTGCAACCTCACCCCTTGAATTTAATAATACATTTAATCTTGAAACAGGTCAGCCTGATCTTAAATTCAATATGGTATCCAAAACCTTTACCGATGATCCGGGTTTGAAATCCCGCTATCAGGTACAGCTTGGCTTACGGTATTTATTTAATTAATTAAGATTTGCCCGATCGTTAAACCGCTGTAGTATTCCTGCAGCGGTTTTTTTATAAATTAATTCTGGCTTACCCCGCTGCGTTCTAGTGAGATTGGGTACTTCTTGATACATAGTTGATAATATCATCGATGAAAGCTTCTCTTTCGTCATCCGTCATTAAAACGTCGTACTGGCCGATAGTTCTTTGCAGCTGCATATAACTTATGTATAAATCATACAATGAATTTGCAGATACTTGTTGGGAATTTAATGCAGCGGATTGGGCATCAAGTAATAAAAGGATAGATGAAGCACCCCGCGAGTAAGAATCCGACACAATATTTAAGGTCTTGTTTGCTGCTTCCACCTGTATTTTTGACTGTTCAATTCCAAAATATTTTGCTTTGAGATTTTCCATCTCGCTTCTGATGCCCAGAGCAATTTTATCTTCCAGGGATTTCAATTGAATTTTGATTTTTGATACTTCAACATCTGATTGTTCAATCTGAGCGGAAGTATTGAGACCATTGAACAAATTCAGTGAAACATTGATACCTACATTCCAGTCGACATCATCCGGCAAAGGAATTTTGAAACCTGAAAATATTCCTCCAATGTAAATAGGAATATCAGGCGACATTCCTGCGGGAGGATCCGGGAAATTTATACTGAACGGCGATTTGATTGCAGATTTATAAAAAGTATTTGTTATTGTTCCGAATGCTGAAATAGTTGGGATAAACCTGGAAAGCTGATTTGATGTTAAATTTCTTTCCCTTGTATCTACAATACTTTTCAGCATCTGTATATCGGCCGATTTCTTCAGACCATAATTAACAAGATACTCAACGAGTAGATCATAGCTTACAGGGTCCTGCAGAAGTCTTTCCAGCTTCTTGTTGGTAATAAGCATCCTTTCATTTTCTTCCGAAATATCTTTAATATTGATTACATATATCAGCGGGATATTAAGAATCTGTTTCAAAGCCAGTTGAATCTGGTTCATTTGCGATTGAACATCCATTACTGCTTTTCTCATCCCTGCAACTTCAGCTTCCCACCGCAAAGCTTCTTCGGGACCTGCTGCACCGATAGATTCACGGTTCTGTGCAATCTCCAAATTCACTCTTAGCAGCCTCAGGTTTTCAAGGAGGATATTAAAAATTTTACGGGTTCGCAGATAATTGAGAAACAGTTTCGATCCTTCCAGTATCGTCGTCTGCTTAACTGATTCCAGCTCGCTGAGCTTTGAATCGTAAAGTGAGCTTTGAATGCTGAGATTTGATAAAGCCGGTTCGGAAAAGATTATCTGTGAGAATGATAAGTCCCCGTAAATTCTATTTACAGCCTGGGAGCCTGCCAACGCTCTGTCCGAATCGATTTTTAATCCTGTAGCAGAAATGTCAACATTCGGATATAGATAGGAACGAGCCATCGAAATATTCTGATAGCTGGATGCAACTTCCTGAATCTTGGCAAGTACGTCCAGATTATCATCCCCGATTTTTTTTATTACATCCTCGAGGGAGTAAGTCGGAGCACCTTCAAACTCAGGAGGCTCCATCTGTATAATATCGGCTTCAAGCAGGGTAGTCCATTTAGGAGAAACACCTACGGCAAAAGCTGTCTGAAGATTAATGAAAGTTCTTTTTGCGGCAGAGAAACCGACGCTAAGTGTGCCGGCATCTTCGCCTAATAATATCCTTTGAATATTAAGAGCAATGCGGCGGGCTAGTCTTGGAAATACATCCGGATTAGCGCCTGCCA
>DATICR010000448.1:0-3824 GCA_035456745.1 Ignavibacteriaceae bacterium | reverse complement strand
CAGCAGAAAGCCTACCTCGGAGCCGTTCTTCAGTATGGTGAAAAAAAGGAAGTGATTCCTCTGGTTCAGCCGGGTTCTGCAATGGAATATGATCTTTCATCCAATATCAAGAAGATGATTGTTAAGCAAAAAACCGAAATCGGATTTTTGCAGGGTAACGGTGAACCTTCACTGCAGGCAATGCCCCAACTTGCCCAGCAGCTTGATATTATTTATGATGTTAAACCTGTAACTGTAACCGATTCGACTGACATTCCCGCAAATTTAAAAACATTAGTTATTGTAGCTCCCAGGGATACTATCCCTCCCTTTGTATTTAACAAGCTTGATGCATTTATTGCCCGCGGCGGCAGACTTCTTGCAGCCATTAATAGAGTGGACGGTGATTTTACTAATGCGCAGGGTAAAAGTCTTAATACCGGACTTGCCGAATGGCTCGATAAAAAAGGGATAAAAGTTGATGATGATTTTATTATTGATGTCAACAGCGGGAATGTAATGGTAAGACAAAACCAGGGTATGTTTGTTATGAATACTCCGATCAAATTCCCTTATCTCCCCATAATAGCCAAATTTGATAAACATCCAATCACTACCGGAATTGAACAGGTTTTGATGCCATTTGCAAGTCCTGTTATAGTGAATCCTGCAGACACTTCTCTTCATTATGTTAATCTTGCTTTCACCTCAGACAAAACCGGTTTACAGAAACCACCTGTTTATTTTGATGTTATGAGAAACTGGACAAGAGAAGATTTCCCCAAATCTTCTTTACCTGTGGCTGTTGCAGTAACAGGGAAGATTGACGGTGCAAATACAAAAATGGTCGTCTTTGGAGACGGAGATTTTTCAGTAAACGGCGAAGGCCAAAATCAGCAAAGACTGCAGGCGGACAATGTTAATCTTATGTCTAATGCTATTGATTGGCTGTCAGACGATACAGGTTTAATTTCATTGAGAACAAAAGATGTAACCTCACGTCCTCTTAATCCGGATATAGAAGAAGGGACAAAAACATTTGTTAAATATTTAAACTTTCTCCTGCCGATTTTCCTGATCGTAATTTATGGAGTGGTCCGTTACAGGATCAGGAAAAGTAAACGTAACAAATGGATGAGTGAAAATTATGTTTAATAAAGTTTCCAACAAAACACTTATTATTATATTCGGTGCTCTGATAGCTGCTGCTGTAATTTATATGATAATTGAATCCAGACAAGGCGAAAGAACATTTAAATCTGAGATTGTAAATATTGATACCGCAAAAGTAACTGCTATCTCAATATACCCCAGGGCAACGGGTCATAAGGAAGTCAGGTTATATAAAGACGGGGATAAGAACTGGAAGGTTAAGCTGAATGATAATCAGACTGCAAGTGTTCCCGAAAACAAAATTAAATCGCTTCTTAGTATGCTGGTCCAGGTGAAACCCGGCAGGGTAGCCGCACAGGATAAATCAAAATGGGCAGAGTTCAAAGTAGATACAGCCGGTACCCGGGTAAAAGTATTTGAAGGAAATGATAACACGCTCGATTTGATAGTCGGTAAATTTTCATTTCAGCAGCCAAGACAGATGAACACTTTTGTAAGATTAAACGGCGAAGATGAAGTTTATGAAACTGAAGGCTTTCTGGATATGGCTTTCAATCAAACAGCCAATTCATTCAGGAATAATGAGATTGTGAACGATGATATGTCTAACTGGAAGAAACTGACTTTTACTTATCCCGATAATTCATTCGAACTTGTGAAGAATGATAAAAGCTGGACTATTAACGGCACAAATACTGACTCGGCTAAAACAGCTAATTATCTCAGAGCCCTGGCTCATCTAACCGGGAATTCCTTCATAGATAATCCCCTTGAATCCGAACTTCAGAAAGCTGAGTACAGACTTACGATTGAATCAGGTTCAAAAGGATCTATTGTTGTTACGGCATATGGGGATACTTCAAAAACAATTTTAACATCTTCACAGAATGAAGGTACGTATTTTAATGGAAACCAGGCCGGTCTAATGCAGAAAATATTTGTAAGCGCAAAGCATTTAATGTCGGACAAGTAAAATAGGAAAAAGTTGTGCTAAGAATAGCAAGAATTTTCACAAAGGGACACAACATAGCCAGAGACTTCAAACAAAGCAGGAATTATGGAATACTTGCACGGTTGAATGATATGCATAGTATCCTCAATCAGATTTTTGTTTTTTTGGTCAAGATATTTAGAATTAAAAAATATAATGTTTTAATTGTTAATCCTCTACGAGGATTTGGAAATACTAATTAAAATTATATTACTACAATAATTTGACCTCTACGAGGTCCGCCGTGGCATCCTCGTAGAGGATGGATTATTGTAGAAAAATTAAAGAGTAGATTTCGGCATCCTCGTAGAGGATGAATTATTAATATTATATATTTTGGTTGACGGCTTGCCGCGCTATGGCTGCATGACATTGATCAGCAAGACATTATACCCGAAAATAGAAATAGAACAATTTCAAAAGAGCAAAATTAAGAGTAAGAATGATGTCAAGGATTATCAGCTTTAAATTAATTTACAGTAGCTAATTAAATTATTCAACCGGGAATAAAAGTTTGAAGCAGCTTCCCTTTCCTACGGAACTAATCAGTTTTATCTTTCCCTTATGTGCCTGTACAATCTGTTTTACAAGTGAAAGCCCCAATCCGGTTCCCTTTGTATTATGAACATAGCCGCTTGAGACACGAAAAAATTTATCGAAAATCTTTTTCTGATCTGATTCAGATATTCCTATTCCCTTATCCTCAACTTCCACAAATACAAATCCGTTTTCGGAACCTATCCGCAAATTAATAGCTTTAGTATTTTCACTATACTTTACAGCATTGTCAATAAGGTTTACTATCGCTTCCGATATTGCATCAGGATCAAGATTTAACTTCGGAATTTCTTTGTCAGGAGTGAAATTAAATGCAAATCCATGATTTTGAAGATGGAAGCAATATGTATTAAATATTTTATCAGAGATTTCATTAAGATCTACCGGTTCAAAATGATATGTCCTTTTCCCTGCTTCCATCTTTGAAAAATTCAAAACCTTATTCACAATATTACTCAGCCGGCTGGTTTCGGAATGAATTATGGAATAATATTCATTCTTTTTTTCCTCAGTTTTTACTCTGCCCATTTCAAGTGTTTCAGCGAACATACTAATTAAGGAAAGCGGAGTTCTTAGTTCATGCGAAACATTAGAAACGAAATCAGATTTAATCTGTGCAAGCTGAATCTCCTTCTTTATATTTCTGAAAACCAACCAGATTCCGGCAAAAATCAGTAAAGCAATTCCCACAATTAAAATCAGATTTCTGGTTGATCTTGCTTTAACCAGCTCCTCAATTGTTTCCCCTTTCAGAGTGATTCCGAGATTGTACTGTGGAATCAGCCACAATGATTTCATCTGTTTTATTTCCCGGATATCAACCGGACTGGTGGAAAGTATGATGTTGTTAGTCCCCGGTTTATAGACTGCGAGGATGAACTCATTGCCGGCTATACTCTGCATTTTAGAATTAAGCAATTGATTTATGAATACGACGGGATTAAAGCTGACACCACATAATGAATTATCATTCAATATAAAAAGTGCCATAGTATTAGCAGGAGAAATATCAACCGGTTCCAGCTTCAAATAGCCATTCTTTTTGTAATCATATAGCTTCTTAATAACTTCCTGCTTTGATGACAGCAAACCGGTGACAGTTTCTTTTTCGCTGCTGCCTTTCTGTTCAGGATAAATCCTTAAATTACTTCCATCAGGGCCATCAGCAATAAAGACATAATTT
>DATICR010000447.1:0-2027 GCA_035456745.1 Ignavibacteriaceae bacterium | reverse complement strand
CCATACCTGTAAATACACAGACGTACTCACCCAAAGGAAGAATGTAAGCCATATTTCCGGTAAAAGATTTCTGATGATTCAAAGACATCGAATCCGATACAATATTTTCAAACTGATAGTTTCTGTTTACCAGAGTATCTGAAGTTTCCTTATTTAGAATTTTAATATTCAATATCCCTTTGACTTTTAACTCATTTTCAGCATTTACCTGCTTAAGCTGAGGCTGGTAAAATGAATAATAGATTTCTAAATAATTACTCGAATCATTATAAAAAAACCTGGAATAGTCGAAATCGACTTTAAAGTCCTGTGCATTTATAATGATTGATAAAAATGAGGCAAAAAATAAAATAAGTCTCTTCATAGCTTTTAATAAAAAAGGCTGGTAACCCAGCCTTTTTAGTTAAGTTAATAAATCGGGTTATCAAAAACCTAACTTTACTGTAAACATGTGATTTGCATCGAAGTACCACGTCGTTCGATAGGCATAGTCTATCGTTACATCAACTGCAGAATGTAAAATAACTCCCGCGCCGAAAGTTGGTCCGAATATTGTTTCATCGTGGTTACCGCTTACAGTCTCAGACTGATAAGCATAACCTCCTCTTACAGCAAACATATCCTTAAATGAAAATTCAGCTGCAACCCTGTATTCATCATTTGCAAAGTTATTATTCTGGAATGAAGCAATTATTAGTCCCTTGTAATCGGTGTCGAACTGTCTTTCGTAAGAAAGACCTAACTCAAGCTGAGAAGGCAGTTCAAAGCTGGCTGCATCAATCTGATATTTTTGTGTTCCGCGGTTCGCATCAGTCTCCGTAGCATCTCTCAATAGGTCCGGTCCGTCAAATGACATCTGAGGACCGAAATTCTTCAAAACAACACCCATATTCAGTCCTTCAATTGCAGCGATCCCGGCATACTGGACTCCAATATCCAGGGAAATCCCGCTGGCACTGGTACGAACGATTTTTTCATTAACCAGGTTGACATTAACGCCCACCCTGATTCTGTCAGTAAGTGCATTAGAGTATGTCAAACCCAATGTTACGAATGTTGGTGAAAATGTGGCACCTGTTCCGTAGGGATTTTCAGTTGTTGTAACAGGAATGTCTCCAAAATCAAGTGACTTGACGCTGAATCCGAGTGCACCGAAACCTTCAAAGTTTACTCCGATGGCTGCATATGATACTCCGATGTCAGCTATATAATTCATGTAGCTAAATAGGGCTTCTGTACTCTTTGGAGAAGCACTTAAGCCAGCCGGATTATAGTAGATAGCATCTACACCGCTAATGCCTGAAATGTAGCTTCCGCTGAATGCCAGTCCCCTGGCTCCTACAGGTATAAGCAATTCCTGGGCTCCGGCTGTACCATTACGTTTCCCGCCGCTTGCAAATACTTCAGCCATCATCAAGAGAGACAGCATCGATATTTTTATTATTCTTGTAAATTTATAAGACATCTTCAATCTCCTTATTATAAAATGATTATAGGGATAGAGGGAGTTTTACTCCCCCTAAAATTATAATCTATCAATATATTGAGTTTCCATTATGACGGCTAATTTCATGATTTTAGTACCAACACCGGGCATATCCAGATACGCTAAATACATACCGCTGGCTACCGGCAAGCCATCTTTATTTCTTAAATCCCAGTCCATGTATTGTGAATTATCATTTTTATCTATTCTCTTGATGAATACACCTGATAAAGAATAAATTCTTAATGTAACCGCATTTGGAAGGTTGGTAAATCTCACAAATCTTTGATACTTATCCCTTTCCAGAGAGTTAGCACCAAAGTAGGGATTTGGAAAGACGCTTATCTGTTTCAAATTAGTCTTAGCCTGATTTAGGTCATTCAGGTTAGAAGCCTCGACTTTACCTACAAAAACATCCCCCAAACCTAATGGTTTATAGGTTTGTATCTTAATAACTGTGCCTTCTTCAGGAACATCGCCCTTAATCACAATATTATTTAATAAAAGGGAATTGGCAGACACAGCTCCGGCTGTTGGCGGG
>DATICR010000446.1:0-2302 GCA_035456745.1 Ignavibacteriaceae bacterium | reverse complement strand
CAATTATTAAATAAAATAGAATAGTTTTCATATAAAGCAAACCCCCCGCTTTTGGCGAGGGGTCAATAGTTAAAATTATATTGCTCTTAGTTTCCTACCATTGTGGCGCCTAAAAAGCTCAGAACCTGATTTATGGGATTGGCTATCGCTGAAGTACTGCTGCCCGCAAATAATAATCCTACCGCTCTTGGATTACTTGAAACATCCTCAACCATTAAAGATCCTGAATCACCGGAATTAAGAAATTTACTTCCTCTGTTGGCAATTACAATTTGCCCTGTAAATGTTTTTGTGAAAGCAGTACCACCGGCACATTCATTTTCATAAGTAACACTTACTGTTGCGTTGAGTCCTGAAATTGTACTCCGTGTAAGTCCGGTTGTTCGGCCGCTTTTCTTAACTTTCTGGTTGATGGATGCAGCTACTGTATTAGCAGAAATAGTATTAATTTCAAGGATCGAACCTGATGGATCAACCATACCATTTAATATTTTCGCAACAGAACAATCAACATTCGAACCCGGAAGACTGCTTTTCTTCTCTAATGTCGCAACATCCTGGCCATTTGCTGCATTACAACTGATGTCTATTAACCCCGGCTGAACAATCGGGTCACCTGTTTGTGCTATTCTGCCATTCCCTCCGCTGACAATATCTGATTCGAAAACATGATAATTACTGAGAATGTATTTGCTACTACCTATGTTTACAAGCGAGCCAAGTGTTCCGCCGCAACAATATCCGTTTGCAAGATCATAACGCCATCCTCCTGATGTTCCTAACTTGATTGGAGGAGTCTGTTTTGCAGTATGACTTATACCGCCGCCGGGAGTTCCCCTGAAAGTTTTAATTTCACCAGTAACCATTATTTCAACCGGTACATTTTCAAGTTTATCAGGTAATGGATTGATATTTCCCTTTGCAAGAGCATCGGCTTTTATGTCGCTCTTGGTAAGTACAAGAATACAGGGTCTCCCATCATTGGTTAAACCAACAGCTGTACCTATAACATCAGGAATCTTCATTAAATCAGCCGTGTATTTTTCCTGGATAGGAATTATTGCACTTATAATAGGATTGTCTTTAGATAAAACCGACTGATCCTGAGTAACATTATTGTTCTGATTTACTGGTTCATCAATTAGATCAGAACAGCTGGATACAATGAAAATGAGCGAAACAATAAGGATCAACAGTGAACTTATTTTCCCCAATTTGGAATTGAAAAAGTATTTCATATTACCTCACTGAGATTTAATAATTTATTGGTGCTTTATAATTCTGCCTGTGTTATAATAAGTGATTTAATCAAATATATCAAGAAGATTTTTTAATTTGTTGTAATCCCTTTTTTCTTCATCCCGGGCTCATAGGATTAAAATTTCTATCTAAGATTCTTTTTAAGGCTGAGATTTAGACTGAAATGGGTGCTTGATTAATGACTGTTAGATGACTGTTAGATGACCGTTAGATGACCGTTAGATGACCGAAAGAGCATTTATTGTTATTGTGGCACCCCAATGTTAAAATTTTCTACACTCTCTGAATTCCGCATTATTTTTCATAATGGATATTGTGGAATCTGATTTTTTCCTGCTTAACTTCTCTGTAAGTACTTCATTTTTTTATTCTGAATGATATTTCCAGTATTTTTCAGAACCATTTTTTTTAAAATCTGAGGATTTAATGCATGCATTAGAGGTACAGCATCTGTCAAAATCTTTCGATTCTGTTAAAGCTGTTGATGATATTTCATTTACTATTCCTGAAGGCTCTGTTTTTGGCTTAATCGGAAGAAATGGGGCAGGTAAAACAACTACTATCAGAATGATGATGAATATTTATCTTCCCGATTCTGGTGAAGTTGTACTCAAAGGTTCTCAAATAGGACAGGAATTTAAGGACCAGGTCGGCTACCTGCCTGAGGAAAGAGGTTTATATAAAAAGATGAAAGTTCTTGAAACTCTTCTTTTCTTCGCAGAATTAAAAGGTAAGACGGGAATTGATATTGAAAATAAAGCGATGTATTATCTTAATAAATTTGATCTCGCCGCCCGAAAAAATTCAAAGCTGGAAGATCTTTCGAAAGGAAATCAGCAGAAGATTCAGTTTATAACAACTATTCTCCATGATCCTGAGTTTATAATTCTGGATGAACCTTTTTCAGGGTTGGACCCAATTAATACTGATTTGCTTCTGGAAATAATTCTTGAATTAAAAAACCGCAATAAGGTGATAATATTGTCTACTCATTTAATGGACTTCGCTGAGAAACTATGTGATCATATAGTCATGATTGATG
>DATICR010000445.1:0-10032 GCA_035456745.1 Ignavibacteriaceae bacterium | reverse complement strand
ATGCTGCCCTGTTCTTTTCAAAAAAAATATTCCCTTTAATTATTGAAAAAATTCCAAATGCAAAGTTTTACGTAGTCGGTCAAAACCCCCCTCTGAAGATCCGAAGACTTTCATCCGGAAACATTAAGGTGATGGGGTTTGTACCTGATATAAGAAATGAATATTTAAAGAGTGCAGTTAATGTTGCACCAATTCGGTTTAGTGCCGGCACACTTAACAAGATTATTGAGTCACTTGCGCTTGGGATTCCGGTAGTAGCTACATCAATAGCTGTGGAAGGCTTACCGAAAGAGCTTTTAAAATATATTTATGTGGCTGATTCCCCTGAATTTTTTGCAGAAAAAGTCATTGAAATATTGAATCACCCGGATGTACGAAATAATTTGATGCACGAAGGTATCAAGGCTGTACGCAACTTATTAGATTGGGAAAAAATAGTTAGGGATTTTCAAACATATCTCGAAAATGAATTGTATAATTTAAAACAAACCTGAATATTTATAAACAAGATTTTAATCGTAATTTGAATAAACAATTCGAAAAAATATTAATCCTTGTAGTTGATTTCCTCACTATCAATCTTTCCTTCATTATTTTCTTTCAGTTAAGGGTGGAGACGGGATGGTTCAGGTTGCTGGTTATGCCGGAATTTTTTATCCCGATGCTGATTATTTATTTCTACTGGCTGATTATTTTTACTTTCGTGGGGATGTACCGCACATGGTTTGCTTCCTCGCGCTTTGATGAAATATCGACTCTATTTAAAGCTTCATTTTTTGGTATCTTCTTCTTGTTTATTGCCATTTTTGTTGATGACTATCTGCATGGAGTTGCTTCTGCCAACAGGGTGCTTATTTTTATTTATTGGGGTCTGTTCCTCGTTCTCGTGGGTGCCGGCAGATTAATTATAAGAAGTGTGCAGCGGAATCTTCTTATTAAAGGTATCGGAAGAAAAAATGCTTTGATTATAGGCTTCAATGAAAAGGCTGTGGAAGTTGCAAACCAGCTGAATGAGCATAGGGCCCTTGGACTGGATGCGGTGGGATATATGGCAGTAAATGATGAAAATATTGGGAAACAGGATAACGGTGTTGAAGTTATAGATTCAATTAAAAATGTTGAGAAAATTATTGATGAAAAAAATATTAAGGAAGTTATTATAGCCCTTGACAAGAAAAATGATGACCTGCTTATTGAAATTATCAGTAAGTGTGAACCAAAGAATGTGGGATTAAAAATTGTACCTGATCTTTATGAAATCCTCAGCGGACAGGCACGAACCGCACAGATTTATGGGATTCCTCTTATAGATATAATGCCCCAATTAATGCAGGAATGGGAGAAAAGATTAAAAAGAATTCTGGATATAATTATCTCTTTTGTTATTCTTACAGTTTCGTTACCTGTTATTATAATTTCTGCTATAGCTATAAAAATGAACAGCAAGGGACCAATATTTTTTATCCAGAAAAGATGCGGAATGAATGGTGATGTTTTTAAGATGATAAAGTTCCGTTCAATGTTTGCGGATGCGGAAGAACGAACAGGCCCTGTCTGGTCTGCTAAAGATGATCCCAGGATTACACCCGTTGGTAAGATAATCCGGAAACTCAGGATAGATGAAATTCCTCAATTTGTGAATGTACTTAAAGGCGATATGTCGGTTGTGGGACCCAGACCTGAACGCCCGTTCTTTGTAGAGAAATTATCTGAAGAAATTCCTTATTATAAGAGAAGATTGAAAGTTCGTCCCGGTATAACAGGATGGGCCCAGGTAAAACATAAATATGATGAAACAATTGAGGATGTTAAGATAAAGCTGAGATATGACCTCTTCTATATCGAAAATATGTCACTCAGGATGGATTTTAAAATCATTTTCCGTACTATTTTTGTTGTACTTTTTGGAAAGGGGCATTATTATTAAGATGTCGATAATTAAAATTTTAGGCCTCCCCTTAATTTTTGTCAATTAATTAACTCAATTATGCCTGAAAAATCTCTTATTATTATTCCTACTTATAATGAACTTGAAAATATAAGCCGATTGATTCCTCAATTATTAAGCATGTATGAAAATCTTGATATTCTCATAGTTGATGACAATTCACCTGATGGTACAGGCAATTATGTTGAGGAGTTGACAGTAAAGAACGCTGAGGTAAAATTAATCAGACGTGAAAAAAAACAAGGCCTCGGTACAGCCTATATTGCAGGCTTTAAATATGCCCTTCAGCATAGTTATGATTATATCTTTGAAATGGACGCTGATTTTTCGCACGATCCCAAGGAAATTAAAAATATGCTTGAAGCAATAAAGGATTATGATCTTGTTCTGGGCAGCAGATATGTCAGGGGAGTAAATGTTATAAACTGGCCTATGCGCAGATTACTTTTAAGTTATTCTGCCAATAAATATACAAGGTTTATAACCGGAATGAAGATCCAGGATGCAACCGGCGGGTTTAAATGCTTCAGAAGAAAAGTGCTTGAATCTATAAATCTTGATAAAATAAAATCAAATGGATATGCCTTCCAGATTGAAATGACTTTTAAAGCATGGAAAAAAGGATTTAAGGTTGGAGAAATTCCAATTATATTTTTCGACCGTGTGAAAGGTTCTTCAAAAATGTCTAAGAAAATTGTAAGAGAAGCTATTTTTATGGTTTGGAAGCTCAGACTCAGAAGTATGCTTGGTATTCTGCAGTGAGGTGGAGTTGGATCTTTCTATAATTATTGTCAATTATAACGTCAAAGAGTTTTTACAGAATCTGATCCATTCAATTCGCAAAGCCGCTCAAAACCTTCAATATGAAATAATCATTGTGGATAATGCATCAATGGACGGGAGTGTTGAGTGCATCTCCGAGAAATTTCACGATGTTCACTTAATAGCGAATACTGTAAACAAAGGATTCGGGAAGGCAAACAACCAGGCATTAAAAATCGCAAAGGGAAATTATTTCCTGCTTATCAATCCGGATTCAATAGTGAGTGAAGATACACTCGTGAAAATGATATCATTTTTCGAAACGCATCCTGCTGCAGGTTTAGCCGGATGTAAAATATTAAATCCTGATGGAACACTTCAGCTTGCATGCCGGAGAAGCTTTCCCGGACCCTGGACATCTTTTTGTAAAGTTACCGGTCTAAGTACACTCTTTCCTGATTCAAAATTATTTGCAAGATATAACCTGACTTATAAGGATGAAAATAAATCCTATGAGGTTGATGCTATTTCAGGTTCATTTATGATGATGAAAAGAGAGGTATACGAAAAAATAGGCGGGTTTGACGAAGATTTTTTTATGTATGGCGAAGATCTTGATTTATGTTACCGGATTCAGAAAGCCGGTTATAAGGTTTTTTATGTCCACGAAACCCAGGTTATACATTATAAAGGAGAAAGCACCCGCCGAAGCAGCCTGGATGAGACAAAATTCTTTTATGATGCAATGCACTTATTTGTTAAGAAACATCTCTCAAGTTCACTGCTTGTGCAGTTTATTCTCAGAACTGCAATCGGCGTAAGGAAGATCCTTGCTTTTCTTGGGAGAAGAAAGCTGGTTTGGTTTGCTATAATTCTGGATTTTATCTTTTATGATCTGTCGCTATTTTTATCAGAAATAATTTATCAATCGATACGACCCTCCTGGACGGGATTTCCGCAGTTCAGCTTTTCAATTGTATTTACAATACCTGCATTATCTTATGTAATTGTCGCTTCGATTATCGGAGTTTACAGAAAAAACAGTCTTTCTATTTTAAAAAGTTTTGCAGCAATAGTTATAAGCTTTTTCATTTTATCCTCACTTACTTTTTTCTTTAAAGAGTTTGCTTACAGCAGAGCTGTGGTTATTCTGACATATCTGATTTTATTCCTTACACTTGTTTTATGGAGAGTAATATTAAAGCTCGGATTCAAGGTGGGGGTAAGCCGGGAAGCTTATTTAAGTAAGAGGACATTAATTGTTGGAATAAAAGAAACTGCAGTAAAATTAGCAGATACTCTTAACTCAAGACATGTGGATTATCATACAATAGCAGGACTAATAAGTCTCACCCCGAAAGAAATAGGGCAAATCTACGGTCAGTGGGAAGTTGTTGGAAGTCTTGGAAATATTATTAAAGTAATTAGAGAAAGAAAGATTGATGAAGTTATCTTTTCACCGCAGGAGTTGTCTTATTCTCAAATGATGTCGGTTGTTTCTACCTGTCAGAATGAAAACACCGAATTTAAAATAGTGGGAAATAATCTTGATTTTCTGATTGGGAAAGCTTCAGTATCTGTTCTTGATGAAATTCCATTGATTGAAATCAGGTATAATATTACAAGTCCTGTGATGAAATTCCTGAAAACGGCCTTCGATTATACACTGGCGGTGTTTATTTTGTTTTTAATTTACCCTTTCATATATTTGATTGCTAGAGCTGGTTCCGGCGAATCCGACTTTAAACGGTTCATTTTAGGTGTACCATTAATTTTTACCGGAAAAGTCAGCTTTGTTGGTCCCAAAGATCCTTCCGGATATAAAGACCTTTTCCTTGGCAAAAAAGGATTAACAGGTCTCTGGTATATTGATACGGTAGAGGACAAGGATGTGGAAAAGCTTGATATTTTATATGCAAAAAATCAGAACATCTGGTTTGATCTTGAAATTTTAGCGAAATCACTTAACAAAATGTTGACGAAAAATTCCGGATATGGCTAAGACAATTTTAGACTTTGAAAAACCTATACACGAGCTTGAGTCACGCCTTGAAGAGATGAAAAAGTATTCCGATAAGATGGACATTGGTGAGGAGATAGTTAAACTTGAAGAAAAGGTCAGACAATTGAAAGAAGGTGTGTATAAAGATCTTACCAGATGGCAGAGGGTTCAGCTTGCCCGGCATCCTGATCGTCCTTTTACTCTGGATTACATCTATAACATGACCAATAACTTTATCGAACTGCATGGGGATAGAAATTACAAGGATGATAAAGCAATTGTAGGTGGACTTGCTGAGCTGGACGAATACAAGGTAATGATCATAGGTCATCAAAAAGGCAGGGACACAAAGTCAAATGTTTACAGAAATTTCGGGATGCCGAATCCCGAAGGATATCGAAAAGCCCTTCGTTTAATGAAGCTTGCCGAAAAATTTAATAAGCCGGTTATTACGATGCTCGATACCCCCGGTGCTTATCCCGGTATTGAAGCAGAAGAAAGAGGACAGGCAGAAGCAATTGCAAGAAACCTCTTTGAGATGAGCCGTCTTACCGTTCCGGTTATTGTGGTGATAATTGGCGAAGGTGCAAGCGGCGGTGCTCTGGGTATAGGGGTCGGTGATAGGATTCTTATGCTGGAGAATTGCTGGTATTCGGTTATATCACCTGAATCATGCTCAAGTATTTTATGGAGAAGCTGGGATTATAAAGAGCAGGCGGCAGAAGCACTGAAGTTAACCGCACCGGATCTGCTGGAACAAAAGATTATTGACAGAATTGTTCCGGAACCGATGGGCGGGGCACATACAGATTATCAGGCTATAGCGAATACTCTTAAGGCGATTCTAAAAGAAGAACTTGCTGCACTATTAAAGTTAAAACCTGAAAAGCTTATACAGGGACGACTGGATAAGTTTGGTAAAATGGGGGCATTTGTTGAATGAGAGAGGAACGTCATATTTTGTCATTTAATAGTCATTGAGGTCATTGATAGTCATTTAGGAGTCATTAATAGTAATTTATTGTCATTGAGGGTCATTAAATAGGCATAGTTACCATTATCCGGTAGATGATAATTCAATTAACACAAGTCTGCAATTAAACAAATCAACAATTAATCTATTCCTCAATTTTTCATTACTATACCGGGCTACGAGGTTGGGGATGTTATGGGGTTTTCTACAATAATTCATCCTCTCCAAAGGAGTCCTTCGGACTACGAGGATGCGGCAATATGGTTGGAAAAATAATTCTACAATAATAAAACCTCTACAAGGTTCCGGGATGTTATAGGGAAATGTCTTTCTATTTTATTTGGATCAAGCGGGACGTATCGAATACACCGAATTGATTATCAATAACAATTAATCCTTTAGTTCTTAAATTTTGTGTAAAATGGAAAGGAAAATTAACTACATAGAGAGCCTGATTAATTACACCCATATGGGATAAGTTCTTA
The DNA here is from genome assembly GCA_035456745.1 of Ignavibacteriaceae bacterium. Classification (GTDB taxonomy): domain Bacteria; phylum Bacteroidota; class Ignavibacteria; order Ignavibacteriales; family Ignavibacteriaceae; genus DATFVA01. The sequence continues at coordinate 3,862 of DATICR010000445.1, read as the reverse complement.
CTGATAATTGACCTCATCCTGTAGTCCTTCCCCTGGAATGGGAAGGACTTGTTTAGAATCATAACTATTTATTCGAAGTGTTAACTTGACAATACATTTGAATAAATAGCTTTTTATTTGTAATCTTTTCTGGAATGAGTAGTAAGAGCAATCCTTTTTTGGTTCTGGCTATGCCAGACTATGTAGTATAATGACACCCACCCGTAGAGGATTTATTATTAAAATTATTGGGGTATAAAATAATTTTAAATAAAGATTTAATGAATAGATGACCTCGTAGAGGTCTAATTATTGTAGTAGAAGTACCTCACCCCAAGAACCAAATCCTCGTAGAGGATTTATTATAAAAATAATTATTACATTTCCATCCTGAAAATAAATTCTAAATATAAAAATGGGAATTTTAGAGGAGGTAAATTGGAACCGGGAGTATTCACACAAATGTATATTCAATTGGTATTTTCACCTAAATACAGAGACAGGTTATTAAGGCGAGAAATAAGAGGCGAAATATTTCGTTATACAAGTGGAATAATTTCAAATAGAAATCATAAATCAATTATAGTAAACGGAATGCAAGATCATATGCACATATTGATAGGTGCAAATCCAAACGATAAAATATCTGATCTGGTAGGATGTATAAAAAAGGAATCATCATTATTCATAAATTCTAAAAACTGGTACAGAGGGAAATTTCACTGGCAGGACGGGTATGGGGCATTCTCATATGGAAGATCCCAATTGGACAAAGTATACAGTATATCGCAGATCAGGAGATCCATCATAAGAAAAGAACTTTCAGGGAAGAATATATGGAGTTATTAAAGAGATTCGACATTGAACATAACACAAAATATTTATTTGATTTTTTTGATTTATCTGAAGATTTGGATTAAAGAGAATAAAATAATTGAACCTCTCTAAAGGAGTCCTTCGGACTACGAGGTTCCGGGATGTTAAAGGGGATAATATTTTCTACAATAATTCATCCTCTACGAGGATGTGGTATACTATGGAATGAAATTTCTACAATAATTGAACCTCTACGAGGTTCTGGGATGTTATGAGGGAAATATCTTTCTAAAAAAATAGAACCTCTACAAAGGAGTTTTTCGGACTATGAGTTTCCTAGTGTTAGAGGGGACAATTATCTATAATAATGTGCACTAAGGAGTGAAATATTTCTACAATAATAGTTTAGACATTCAACCCTTCAATATAAATTCTTTTTCATTCCCCATTCACTTTACTTTTTTATAACTTTGCTTATTAAATTTTTATTATCTGATGCTCATTCATAAAACTGATATCCGCGTCCGTTATGCCGACACTGACCAGATGCATTATGTGTATAACGGAAAGTACTTTGAGTACTTCGAGGTTGGACGAACGGAAATGATGCGCGAAAAGGGTTTGCCTTACAGCATGATAGAGAAACACGGATTTCATATGCCCGTAAGGGAAGCAATGATAAAATTCAGAAATCCTGCCTATTATGATGAACTGCTCGAAATCGAAACAAGAGTGGAAAAATTACCGGAGCTTAAAATTCATATTGACCACGCAATAAGAAGCAGGGACAGAAATTTGATTATTGTTGAGGGTTATATCGTTCTTATATTTATAGATATGGAAACCAGAAAACCTGTCCGTCCTCCCGAATTTTTTATGCAGGCAATTAAACCATATTTCGACTGATTATGATAAAAAAATCAATTAAAGAAATTATAAAAAAAGCACTTGATGAAGATATTAAAACAGGTGACATTACCACCGATGCAATTGTGTCTGAAAATCAGGTTGCATCCGGAGAATTTCTGGTTAAACAGGAGGGAGTCCTGGCCGGGTTTAATATAGTTGAAGCTTGTTTTAAGGAGTATGATGATTCACTTGTGCTGACAAAATATTATTCGGACGGTGACCGGGTTTTGCCGGGAACAATAGCAGCTGTGGTTGAGGGGAAAGCAAAATCTATCCTCACTGTTGAAAGAACTGCCTTGAATTTTTTCCAGAGAATGAGCGGAATTGCAACCCTTGCTCATCAATTTAATGAGAAGATAAAACACACCAAAGCGAAATTAATTGATACGCGGAAAACGGTTCCTGGATTAAGAGAACTGGATAAACTCGCAGTCAAACTCAGCGGGGCGGAAAATCACAGGATGGGTCTCTATGACATGTTCCTTATTAAAGACAACCATATTGAAGCAGCGGGATCAATAACCAAAGCGGTTAAAGCCTGTAAAAAATGGAGGAATAAAAAGGGACAGGACTTGAAAATTGAAGTGGAAACAAAGAATCTGGATGAAGTAAAAGAAGCTGTAAATTGCAAAGTTGATGTAATAATGCTCGATAATTTCAATATCAAATTAATGAGGGAAGCTGTGGTACTAATTAATGGGAAAAGCAAAGTTGAAGCTTCGGGAATGGTAAATTTGGACACGGTTGCAGCAATTGCAGAAACCGGGGTTGATTATATATCCGCCGGTGCACTGACACACAGCGTTAAAGCACTTGATATCTCTCTTAATATAAAGATGAGATAACATTTAATGATATTTGATAAATTAAAAGAACTTTCTAAAGATACCGGCATCTATGGCATAAGTACCATGGTCGGCAGGTTCCTTACTTTTCTTCTGGTTCCTTTTTATACTCACATATTTTCAGAGGCCACCTTCGGCATTTATACCAATTTTTATTCTTTCATAATGATTTTTAATATCTTTTTCATTTACGGTATGGATGCAGCTTACCTGAAATTTGCAGGCATTCAGAAATCAGGAGATGAAAAAGATAATTTCTCAACACCTTATCTATCGGTATTCGTTGTGGGGATAGTGCTGTCATTGCTTATTATTGCTTTCAGAAAATTAGTTTACTCAGGATTTGATTTACCTTTCGACTCGCTTAATCTTATTTATTATGTGGTCCCGATAATGTTTATCGACGCAATTGCAGTAATCCCCTTTCTGCAACTGCGTCTTGAGCGTAAGGCCAAAACCTTTGCTGCCTTTAAGCTAATTAACATTTTCGTAAATGTTGCATTAAATCTTTTCCTTATACTGAAACTGAAATGGGGAATTGAGGCTGTCTTTGTAAGCAACCTTGCCGCATCACTTGTTTCATTTATTCTTACTTTCCCTGTTGTGCTGAAAAAATTAAAATTCAGAATGAATTTTGTTTTATTAAAAAGACTCCTGAAGTTTGGTATACCATATCTGCCTGCTGCTCTTGCTTCGATGATGGTGCAGGGAATAGATAAACCTATACTGAGTCATTTGACCGATCTGTCAACTACCGGTATTTACGGAGCGAATTACAAGCTCGGCATTTTTATGATGCTTTTTGTGAATATGTTTCAGTATGCATGGCAGCCGTTCTTTCTACAGAACGCCCAAGAAAAAAATGCAAAAGCATTATTCTCGAAGGTAATGACTTACTTCACCATTGCAGCAAGCCTGATTTTAGTGCTGATATCACTATTCATTGGTGACATCGTCAGAATAAATTTTTTCGGTCATACCATAATTCAAAAGGATTTCTGGGTTGGTCTGGATATAGTACCGGTTATACTTTTTGGTTATATGTTTAACGGTTTGTATGTCATTTTTACTGCGGGAATTTTTATAGAAGAGAAGAGCATTTATGTTCCATTCATAACCGGGTTAGGTGCTCTCATTAATATTGGCGTAAACTTCATGCTGATCCCGCCGATGGGAATGATGGGTGCGGCTCTTGCGACTCTTGCTGCTTATTTTGCAATGGCAATAAGTCTTTATATTGTAACTCAGAAATTCTACAAAATTGAATATGAACTCTTCAAGCTGACAAAAATCTTTTCTGCAATTTTAATTTC
>DATICR010000444.1:0-6792 GCA_035456745.1 Ignavibacteriaceae bacterium | reverse complement strand
TCAATAGTAAGTGCCTGGGATAATTCGCCGAGCTCTAACCTGATTTGTAAGGATTGTCCTCTCCTGATACCTTTCGGAACTTCACCTGCAAAATGCATATCCACCTCGAACTGACCGTTCTTCACTTCAGGGAATACTTTTTTAATGATCAATTTATAATCATGATCTGAAAATGAAAATTCACCCGTTTGTCCGGGGCTTATCCTTGCGATATAATGTTCATCAATTGCTACCCTTACCTTAAAAGAATCAACAACATCAATCTCTCCAACATTTGCTCCGGGAGCTATGGATTGCCCTATCTCCGCATTCAAAGATGTAAGCTGTCCTTTTATCGGGGCTTTTACTGTTAAATCTTCAAGCTGTTTTTTAGTGATATTTAAATTTTCCTGGAGTGTACTAACAGATCTTTCCAGTTGATCAATCTGCTGGGATCGAAACAAAGAATCCTTTTTAAATGTTTCCAGTGTTAGGCGCTTTTTATTGACAAGATATTCATATTCATCTTTTGCATTTTGGTATTCGATTTTAGAGATTAGGTTCTTACTGAAAAGTATCTCATCGTTCTCGTAAGTAGTTTTTTGTAATCTGAGACTATGATCGACATCTAAAAGTTGTCCCTGCAAATTCAGACGTGACTCTTCCATTGCCAGTCTTGTGCTTCTGAGAGAATTTATCTGCTGAAAGACATTTGCTTCGTTATAGATGATGCTTAATGTTAATGATGCATTATCCAGTTTTAGAATAGGATCACCAACATTAACAAAAGCTCCCTCTTCAATAAATTTGGTGACAACTTTTCCGCCGTCGCTAACGTCAAGCAAAAAAGTCTGAATCGGCTGGACTATCCCGGCTACCGGTATGTACTCCTGAAAAGGACCATACTTTACTGCAGATATGGTAATTTTATCTTCTTCAACATTAAGCCGGGAACTTCTGTCACTAAAAATGAAACTATAAAGAATGATAATTAGAAATACGGCCCCTGCCGAGTAAGTTATGATTTTTTTGGGAGGCCATTTTTTCTTTTCAATTTTTCTGTCCATTAAATTCTCCCGTATAATAGAAACTATAAAGTGAAAAATCCCGAATAATATTGTCAACATTTATGCCCTCATTTCAAATAAATGCAATTTTTATTCATCAAAATATTTTACCATTCATCCCGAATATTAACCTGAAGTTATATTTTCATTTTTTTAACTTTCAAATGTTGTGTTCGTTTTTATTACAACACCGTCCGCCAGCGTACGATATGCTGTAGAAACATAGCATTGATTCTGAGGGACAATCTGCTGTAAGGAATGAGAGAAAGTACAATTCCAAAATTGGCGGGGGATATAATTTTCCGTTCATTTCTAAAAATTACCGGAAGATAAATAACTATTGAATCTTAATAATTGATATAATATTTACATATTTTAAACTCTAAATAATTTGGGAAAATCTGTCATTTACAAATATTATTGATTATGATTAAAAAGTCTGCAAAAGTATTAGTGGTTGACGATAATGAAGACATATTGCTGGCTGCAAAACTTCTTCTAAAGCCCGTTGTTAGTGTAGTACACACCGAGAAGGATCCTGAAAATATCCCGCAATTATTAAAGAATGAAGAGTATGATGTAATTTTTCTTGATATGAATTTTACTCAGGATATGACAAGCGGAAAGGAAGGATTCTATTGGCTAAAATCAATATTGAATATCGATCCTATAGCCGTAGTCATTCTAATTACGGCTTTCGGAGATATTGAGATGGCTGTTAAGGCTGTTAAAGAAGGGGCTACTGATTTTGTACTAAAACCCTGGCAAAACGAAAAATTTATTTCAACTCTATACTCCGCTCTGAAATTAAAAGAATCAAAAACTGCATTGGAGGATGCCAGTATTAAGCAAAAGCAGCTTATCGCAGAAATCGGCAAAGGATATGAGGATTTAATAGGAATATCACCTCAAATTAATAAAGTCTTTCAGACTATAGAAAAAGTAGCATCGACTGATGCAAATGTTTTAATTCTTGGAGAGAACGGAACAGGAAAAGAACTCGTTGCCCGGGCTTTGCACAAGAAATCTAAAAGATCCGGCGAGGTTTTTGTAAGGGTTGATATGGGCGCTCTCACTCCGAGTCTTTTTGAAAGTGAGTTATTCGGTCATGTTAAAGGTGCTTTTACCGATGCAAAAGAAGACAGACCAGGCAGATTTGAAATTGCGTCCGGTGGGACACTTTTTCTGGATGAGATTGGAAATATACCGATTGAACTTCAGGCTAAATTATTGACTGTACTGCAAAACAGGCAGGTTGCCCGGGTAGGCTCAAATAATTCCAAACCAATAGATATAAGATTAATATGTGCAACCAATAACCCCATTCATCAGATGGTGGCGGATAACAGATTCAGGCAGGATCTTGTCTATAGAATAAATACCGTGGAGATAATCATTCCGCCGCTGAGAGAGAGGAAAGAGGATATTTCAATATTGGCTGAACATTTTCTTGAGATTTACAGAGCGAAGTATAGTAAGCAGAACCTGAGATTCAGTCCGGTGACAGTTAAGAAGCTTGAGAATTATCAATGGCCGGGTAATGTGAGAGAATTGCAGCATGCAATCGAAAGAAGCATTATTCTCAGTGATTCAGATATTCTGCAGCCTTCTGATTTCTTTTTTACTTCCCCGGAATCTAAAGAAGAAAAGTTTATTTTCGATACATATAATCTGGAAGAAGTTGAAAAGACTGTAATACGAAAAGCACTGGATCAGAATGATGGAAATGTTACAAAGACTGCAAAAGAATTAGGATTAACAAGAACTTCCCTTTATAGAAGAATGGAAAAATATGGGCTATAATTTTATTCATTATACACTATGATAAACTTCCGGCTAAATTTAATTTTCAGGATAATAGTATTAACACTTTCTATCTTTTTCCTGTTTTATGTTTACTTTGAAAGCACATTAAGTGTAACACCAGTGATAATAATCGCAGCAATCATTGTACAGATATACCTGATTATTAAACTAGTCGATAATACAAATATAGAATTATCGAAGTTTATTCTTTCAATAAAACATTCCGACTCTTCCCAGTCATTTCCAATGAACAAATTAGGCGGTTCATTCAGGGAATTAGGCAGCGCTTTTACGCAGGTCATGAACCAAATAAATGAAGTCCGGTCAGAAAAAGAGGAAAACTTTCAGTATTTACAAACAGTTGTAAAGCATATAGGGATAGGTTTAATTTCATTTACCGAAAATGGCAAAATTGAAATTATAAATGATGCCGCTAAAAAGCTACTTGATGTAAATGATATAATTAACATAAAATCTTTGCTGGTTATAAGCCCCGAACTGGTTAATACTTTGGAGAATATAAATGCCGGTGAAAAGACATTGATTCCTTTAAATCAGAATGGTAACGAGAAACAAATTTCCATTTATGCCAGCGAATTCAAGCTGCGGACAAATAAGTATAAGCTTGTCTCCCTTCAGGACATTAAGAATGAGCTTGAAAGAGAAAGGCTTGCAGGCGAACTGGAGATTGCACACAGAGTGCAGATTAGACTCCTGCCGCTTAATGAACCCTCCATTAAAAATTACATCATAAAAGGAATGTGTATTTCGGCCCGGGAAGTCGGAGGTGATTATTATGATTATATCAATCTCGGGAACAATAAACTCGGCGTGGTTATAGGTGATGTTTCCGGCAAAGGGCTCAAGGCTGCTTTCTATATGACAATGACTAAAGGAATATTTCAATCACAGGTTGAATCTTCATACTCCCCCGGCGAAGTTTTGAAGAAAGTAAACAGGTTATTAATTCAGACAATGGAAAAGGGTTCATTTGTAACTATGTTTTATGGAATACTAGACTACGACGAAAATTCATTTACTTATGCAAGAGCAGGACACGAACCGGGGATCTATTACAATAAACCGGCAAATAAAATAGAAATCCTCCGTCCTGCCGGAATTGGGTTGGGTTTGAAAGAAGGCATTGTGTTCGAAAAAAATATCGAAGATAAAAAAATATACCTGAATAAAGGTGACCTTATTTTACTTTATACCGACGGCTTTAATGATGCAAGAAATAAGGATAACGAAGACTATGGCAGAGAAAGAATAATTAAATTTATTGAGCGCCACAAAAATATTCCGGGTGATAAATTCATTAAAGCTCTTTCCGATGATGTATCTGAATTCAGTGAAGATTCACCCCAGTTCGATGATCTAACCCTTGTTACAATTAATTTTAATCCTTACTAATAAAATACATTATGCGGCGGATAAACAGAATTTTATGGTTGTAAAGAATTTCAGATTAAACATTATTCTAAGGGTTATTGTCCTTGGAATTAGCATAACTTTACTCTTTTATCTGATTTTATCCACTGGTCTGTATGCAAGCATAACGGTTTTGATACTCATAATAATTTATCAGCTTTATTCTCTTATATATTTTGTCGAGAAAACTAACCGGGATCTCTCAAGGTTTTTAAGTGCAATAGAACATTCAGATTTCTCACAGACATTTATTGATACATCACTTGGCAGTTCATTCAGAGATTTATATCAATCATTTAATAATGTGATACTCAAATTTCAGAATACAAGAAACGAAAAAGAGGAACACTTACGCTATCTTGAAACAGTAATGCAGCACGTGGGAATAGGTTTAATTTCTTATAATCAAAGCGGCGAAATTCAGTTTATAAATAATTCGGCAAAAAGATTACTAAAGATTACTCACCTCAATAATATTGCCTCATTAAGCAAAATCAGCAAAACACTGACTGAAAAATTATTCAATCTTAAAGCCGGCGATAAAGAAACAGTCAGGATAGTTGACGACAATGATTTTATTCAACTTATAATTTATGCCACTGAATTTAAGCTGAGAGACCAGAGATATATTCTTGTTTCATTACAAAATATACAGAGTGAACTGGAAGAGAGGGAAATGGAGGCATGGCAGCAACTGATACGGGTTTTGACTCATGAAATAATGAATTCAATTACACCAATTTCATCTTTAGCTGCAACAGTACAGTCTATACTAAAAAATTCCACAATGGAGGAGAATCATCCTGACCAGGAATCTCTGGCTGATATTGGTGATGCCGTGAATACAATTCAGAAAAGGAGCGAAGGATTAATACATTTTGTAAATAGTTACAGGAATCTGACACGAATACCAAAGCCAAATTTCCAGATATTCCAGATAAATTCTCTCTTTGAAAGAATTAATAAGTTAATGGGAAAAGAATTAAGTGAAGCGGGAATAAAATTTAATTTCTCTGTAAATCCCCGGTCGCTGGAAATTACTGCCGATCCTGAACTAATTGAACAGGTTATTATAAATCTGCTTATAAATGCAACACAGTCACTCGAATCAAAAGAAAATGGTTTAATAAGTCTGACAGCATCACCCGATGAAAGAGGCAAAATTTTAATAAGAGTTACTGATAATGGTCCCGGAATTCCTGAAGAAGTTCTGGAAAAAATATTTATTCCTTTCTATAGTACCAAGAAAAACGGCTCGGGAATCGGTTTAAGCCTATCCCGGCAGATCCTTAGGGCTCATGGAGGTAATATAAGGGTAACATCAAAACCTGGTGAGGAAACCATCTTTACTTTACGTTTTTAGCTGGGATTTAAATCACCATTTTTCAAGTTCCTGATACAAGATAAGATTATTGCTATTTATTCTCACTTAATATCACACCTTCATAGTATCAGGTTAATATTTTGGCAAGTATTAAAAGAATATTGTATGGAATACGTACATAAAAAAGAAAATTACAATACTGCCGGCATTTACGCAATAATTTCCGAGCAGGAAAATGATGAACAATGGGATTCTTTTGTTGAATGTAATTCTGCCGGATTTCATGAACAGACAGGTATGTGGGCATCTGTCAAAATGCTGGAAGGCTGGAATCCTGTCAGGATAAAATTTTTACAAAATCATAGAATCAGAGGGGGTTTTCAGATTTTATATAAACACAAAAAGTATTTCGGCAGAATAGGATATGTCAGTAAAGGTCCTTTGATTGACCATTATGATTCTGAATTATGGCAATTAATGATTACACGGCTTATAAATACTGTAAAGCAATACAGAATAAAAGCTTTAATCATTATTCCTTCAATTTATAACTTTCATGAAAAGCCTGAGTTCGATAAAGGTCTATTCAATCCCAATAAAATTTTCCCGGTAATAAATGCAACCCTGCAGATTGATTTAACTCAATCAACCGAAGAAATATTAAGGGGAATGAGAAGGAGATTAAGAACAAGCCTGAAGAATACAACAGAACTCAATTTTCGGGAAGGTACGCGGGAAGAGCTTGAGACATTCTTTGAGTTAATGCTGATTACATGTAAAAATCAACAGGTTACCCCCAATCCTTCATCACTTAAATCTTTACAAAAAATCTGGTCACTCTTTTCAGCAAAGGATTTAATAAAAATTTATGTTGCTGAAAAAGGAAATGAAATTGTCTCCGGAATTCTTGCATTAAGAATAAGAGATTTATTCATCGCATGGAAAATAGGCTGGTCTGGCAAGTTCAGATCACTTGCACCTAATGCTGCTCTTATCTGGGAGATGATTAAAAGAGCCAAAAAGGACGGATTCAAAATATTTGACTTTGTATCAGTGGACTATAGATATGCGCAATTAATTAAAAGAAAAAAACCACTTACTGAAGTAGTTATAAAAAATCATACCTTTTTCAAACTCGGTTTTGGAGGTGAAATAATACGTCTCCCTGATTCTTACATTTATATA
>DATICR010000443.1:0-2011 GCA_035456745.1 Ignavibacteriaceae bacterium | reverse complement strand
TTTGAGGAATTACAAACTCACCTTTTTGCGAGCCTTCCAAAAATATTTTTGTTATTATATATTCATTATTCCAATCATCACGGTAATGCCTGTCCATCTTATACCTGTAACCGGTTCTGAAAAGTCTACAGTCTGTTTTGCCCTTAAAAATTTTACTCCAGGATATTAACTCCTGGTTTCTGATTTTTGCCAATGCTTCGGCGTCTTTTTCATTTTCAAAATTATCTCCGTAATCATAGTACATTCCGGGCAGGTTGGAGTTAATCTTGCTTTGTGCCATAAGCTGTTTTTCGGGAAAGAGATAATTATAATCCTTTAGCTGAACTGCACCGGTTACGATCCTTTCACTTGCAGAAAGTTCAAGAATTGATTCATATTCTCCTAATTGGTCACGATTTTCATTATATCCGATATTATCAGAAAGTTCAACTTCCGGCAGTTTGCTGTTATCATCTGTGAAGCAAACAACTTCTTTATCACCGCTTTGATCGAAATAATAATATATCCCGAAGTGTTCCAGCCGGCGGTTTAAGAAATTAAAATTTGTTTCCCTGTATTGAACTATAAATTCATGCTTGGGATATGAATTTTTAAGGTCGATTTTATAATCGCTTCCGCTTAATTCGCACTCTTCAACAATCTTCTTAATAATATCTTTTATATCCTGATTCTGATAAATTTCATTCTGAAATGTGAGCGTTGACTTCCATAATCTCGGCACCAGTATCACTTTATAGAATACGTGATCTTTTGATTGTCCGAATTGTTCGATTTGTGAAATCAGGCCATGAATATCCTGTGTGCTCTGATCTGTTCTGATAAGTGTGAATGTAGCAGGCTTATTCAGGATTTTCGATGAATCAATTTTGGGATCAGCGGATGCCAGTATAATCCGGTATTCAAAGAGAGCGGAAATTTCCTCATTGCCTTCAAATGATACTACACCGACACTATCATCATCAATTTCAGCGAAATGTATCCTGTAATATGGTTCATTAAATTTTTGTTCCGGCATTTACATCACCTTAATATTTTATCATTAATAAATCTCTGTTGATTAATTGATTTACTTTCATCGTGTAATCTTTGGAAAAAGAATGCTCATGTTATCAGTTAAACTTATATTTAAATGTTCCATCTTTAGCTTTTGTCACAGTTACTTTTGAAGGACTTTTGCCTTCAGCCATAAATCCCAGGAGCTGTGAAGATATTTCCGGTGCAAGTTTCTTATCGACAATCGCATCAATATTCCGTGCGCCTGTTTCCGCACGTGTACACGATTCAACAATATCGTTAATTACTGCTTTATTAAATTCAACTGTAAGATTCTGATTCTGTAAAAGCCTTTTCTTTATCTTCCCGAGCTTCATTTCTACTATTGGAGCCAGTACTTCTTTACTTAAGGGCAGAAACACTATGGGTTTTAGTCTACCAAGAAACTCAGGACGAAAATACTGGTTCATATAAGGACGAAGCACATCCAGCAATTCTTCAGGATCAGTCATCCCTGCATTATATTTTTCAAATAAAATGTCTGAAGCAAGATTGGAAGTCATAAAAATGGTGGTATTTGAAAAATCGATATTTCTTCTGTCGGCATCCTGCAGCATCCCACGGTCAAAAATCTGCATAAATAGATCAGTTACTGAAGTATTGGCTTTTTCAATTTCATCAAGCAACACGACGCAATAAGGTCTCCTTCTGACTGGTTCACTCAATGCCCCGCCTTCACCATAACCTACCAGTCCGGGATCTGCTCCTATTAGTCTTGAGGTGTTGTACTCATTCTGATACTCTGTCATATTAAGTGTTACCATAAATCGTTCGTCTCCGAACAGAACTTCGGCAACAGCTCTGGCAAGCTCTGTCTTTCCAACACCGCTTGGCCCGATTAATAGAAATACTCCTATCGGACCTTCTTCCTTTTTAATTCCTACTTTAGCTCCACGGATAACATCAGCAATCTGCTTAATTGCATGATCCTGTCCTACTACTCTCTTTTTCAGATCCT
>DATICR010000442.1:0-6556 GCA_035456745.1 Ignavibacteriaceae bacterium | reverse complement strand
CCATTCCTATTATCGCAATATCATATTCATTATAATTATCTTTACTCATCATCGATCCTATAAAAATTTCTACAACTATGTCAATACTGATAAAGGCTGCGGTAAAGCCTTTCTATCAGCTTTTCCGTTCGGCGTCAAGGGGATCTCATCAAGTTCAACAAAATTTCCGGGTATCATATAATCAGGAAGGTACTTCCTTAGAAAATCTTTTAATTCAGGAATATTAATTTTAACTCTGGCAACCAGGTAAGCGGTCAATATTATGATAGTTTCAGAAAATTTCTTTGCAGTTACAATACAGTCCTTAATTTCAGGAAAATTCAGTATAGTAAATTCAATTTCTCCCAATTCAATTCTTAAACCCCGAATTTTAACCTGAAAATCTTCTCGTCCCAAAAACTCGATATTTCCATCGGGAAGCCATCTTCCCAGGTCACCCGTCCTATACATTTTTTGACCGGGAAGAAACGGGCAATCGACAAACCTTTCGGCAGTAAGTTCTTCATTATTAATATATCCCCGAGCCAATCCAATTCCTGCTATGCAGATTTCCCCAATTTCACCGACCGTTAGAATTTGATTTTGGGATGTAATAAATATTTTAGTATTGTCTATCGGTTTCCCTATAGGAATTTTATTAAGGCAGATATTTGGAGGACATCTGAAATAACTTACATCTATTGTTGCTTCGGTTGGTCCATAAAGATTAACAAGATTTGTTCCATTTCTACTGGTGATGATCTTATTGAATCTATTCGCATTAGCAGGTGTCAACGTTTCGCCACTGCAAAATACCTGTTTGAGAGATACGAGTTTTTCAATTTCTTCATCACCTTTATTCGCCAGGTACTCAAGAAAAACACCTAACATTGATGGCACAAAGTGAATAACAGTTACATTATATGTTTTAACAGCGTCTGTTATGACAGAAGGAATTTTTTCTCCTCCCGGAGATAAAAGATACATTGCAGCGCCATAAAGACTCCACCAGAATAATTCCCAAACCGATACATCGAAATAAAAAGGAGTTTTTTGAAGGACAACATCATCAGCATTTATCGGAAATTGCTTTTGCATCCAGTATAACCGATTAATAAGTGAACGATGTTCTATCATAACTCCTTTAGGTTTTCCTGTAGAACCCGAAGTATAAATAACATAAACAAGATCCCGGGGTTTATTTACCGATTGAAGATTGTCTGGAGAATTATTTAAAAAATCAGGCCGGCTCAAATCAATCAATATTCCTTTAAAATCAATTTTCAGTTTCAATTTATTCTGAACTAAAAAGATCTTTGCGTTACTATCGGAAAGCATATATTTTATTCTATCAACAGGATTTTGTGGAGCGATAGGAAGGTATGCACATCCTGATTTTATAATTCCCCAAATGCCGATTAACATTTCCAGGGAACGATCTGCAGCAATAGCAATTACATCATCCGGTTTAGCCCCTAAGTTTCGCAATAAACGTGCTAATTGATTTGACTTCTTGTTCAGGTCATCGTACGTAAGAGTTTCACCGCCGAAAACAACTGCACTACTATCAGGGCATCTTTTCACCTGTTCTTCAAACAACTCCTGTATTGTTACGGTATCCGGGAATTCAGCTTCTGTTTTATTAAAATTAAATATTAACGTTTTTTCATCCATAGTTCATTATAATTTATGCACTGAGCAATTCTTCTTTATGCGTTTTATCAAGGAATAACTTTCCCAGAATTGATTCATGTATCTGAGAAGTACCTTCAATAATCTCAAATATCTTAGCATCCCTGTAATACCTTGCAACGGGATCCGATTCATTACACCCCGCCGCTCCCTTAATCTGCACAGCATTTGAAGCAGCCTTTACGGCTGCTTTTGAAGAGAAATATTTTGCCATTAATACTTTTTCAAATGCTTCCGGCAGATGCTCATCTTCTGCTCTGCAGGCCGAATAACAAAGAAGGGAGGCAGCATTTAAATCAGTTCCCATTGATGCGAGCAATGATCTGATAATTTCTTTATCTCCTAAAGGCAAACCCGAGACTTTTCTTTCGGAGGCATAGGAAATACTTTCTTCAAAACAAGCTCTTAATAAACCCAACGCAGCGCAGGCAGTACTTATTCTTCCATATTGTAATCCTACAGGTGCAATCAACGACAGAGCGGTTCCGGGTTTTCCGATTATATTTTCAGGAGGGATACGGATATCACCAAAGTTCAAACGGGCTAACTTAGCTGTCCTATATCCCATCATATTATTTATGGGAATTATTTCGAGTCCTTCTGATTTCCGTGGTAAAATACAGGCAAGCGGTTTACCATTAATTTTTCCAAAGACAACGAATAAATCGGCAATCTGACCATAAGAGATCCATTTTTTACTACCGTTTAATCTGAAGCAATTTCCATCGTCAATAAATTCAGTTTCTATTGATTGTATATCGCTTCCTGTATCGGGTTCAGTCAATGCAAAACCGCCTATGATTTTCCCTGAAGCCAGTTGTTCAAGCCATTCTGATTTCTGAGTTTCAGTTCCCCATTTCAAAAGAATAATCGAAACCATTGCCTGTATCGTAAGCAAATCTGCCAATGCAGCCATACCATTTCCAACTGCTTCATTCAGCAGTCCGTAGGTTACAATATCCCATTCCTGTCCTCCGAATTCTTTCGGAAGAAAGCTGCCGAAATAGCCAGCCTTCCCCATTTTTTTTATAGTTTTATAAGGGACTTCCGCAGATTTATCCCATTCACAGGCAAATGGTTTAATGTTTTCCTTTACAAATCCCTTAAAGCTATTATATAATTCCAACTGAATTTCAGAAAGAAATGATATCATATATTAATGCCTTTCTACACTGACTGTTTATGCAATACAAACGATGTTGCTGAGTCAACCGACTGAAAATTTTCCATTAAAAGATCTTCAGGGCTCACCCGGATATTAAATGATTTTTCAAGAAAGGTCAGCAGCTGAACAGCAAATAATGAGTTTACTATGCCGGTTTCGAAGAGATTATCATCATCTCTTAAATCGGGGATTTGAATAGCATTAAGTATGAAATTTTTTATTTTCTGATTGATATTATTTTTATTTATATGTTCCATTTATTCACTAATTATTTATGTAATTAAATTTCCGGATATTCATAAAAACCTCTACCGGTTTTCCTTCCAAGGTTACCGGCATACACTAATTTTCTTAAAAGGGGGCAGCATCTGAATTTTGGATCTCCATAACTGTTATAAAGAATGTCGAGTGAATACATAACTGTATCCAGTCCTATTAAATCTGCAGTTTCAAGAGGACCCATTTTATGTCCGAAACATTTTTTAAAAATATCATCAATATCCTTTGCGCTAGCCACCTGATCCTGCAAAACGAATGCTGCTTCATTCATAAAAAGATGTGAAATCCTATTTGAGACAAATCCCGGATAATCATTAACGATTATCGCGGATTTATCTAATTGTTCAAACAGAAGTTTAACATTATTTAAAGTCTCATCGGATGTATGAAATCCTTTAATGACTTCAACTGTAGATTTAAGATAAACCGGATTCATAAAATGAATTCCCACGACTTTATCAGGTTTAGTGGTTATACTACCCACTTTTGTGATTGATATGCATGAGGTATTTACGCCGAAGCAAACATCGGGTGGAGTAAGATCATTTAATTGATGATATACTTTCTGCTTTATATCCCAATCTTCCGTAACATTTTCTATAATAAATTCACAATCACTTATTTTTTCTATTGAAGTACACAACGATAGCCGGCCTTGAATTTCTTCCGCATTGAACTTCTTTAAATTTTTAAGATATAATGGTGCAAACCTGAGATTTTTTTCAATTTCACTTTTTGCTTTCTTCAGTATTTCACCGGAAACATCAATCAGTACGGTTTTTATATTATGCAGAATCAGATCAGTGGCGACTCCTATTCCAATATTTCCCGCACCAATTATTCCTATTTTATTGTATCTCATATTTCAATCTTTAGTCAGAATAACTAATCGTATAAATATCAGTATGATATTTTCTGCTTATAAATTTTCTTAATATTCCCTGTATTAACATAAATCTTGCTCTCACAGCAATGCGGATGATATCTGCCGAATTTTTCAACCCGAAATACTTTACAAAGAGAAAGAGCAGGTTCGTGCCTATTAAACCTCTCCTGTCGAATTTATATATTGTTCCCCCCGGATAACTATTCTTTCTTTCATTTCTGACGATATTAAGTGCTGCCAGAGTCAGATAACCGGTATTTTTTGAAATCCCGACCGAATGAACTCTATGGCCAACAGTTTCAGGCCGGGTAATTTGAATTAGCGGACTTTCTATACCCAGGCGGAAAGCAAGACAGCGGTCGTCAAAATTATAACTACCGGATTCATATCCTCCTACTTTAATCAAGCTTTCTTTTTTTATAATCATATTACTGTTTGACAATCCAACTGTGTTTTGTTTTTTAAAAAAGTTCTGGTGTTTTATACAATCAATTTTATTAAACAAACGAGTCACAGGGATTTCTGCATTTCCCATAAAGTAATGCATCCGGGAGAAAATAAAAGGAGGATCATTAAAATGTTTTATTACTCTTGAATAGACTTCCAGTGCAAACGGAAACAACAAATCATCAGAATCAAAAGAAACTATATATTTTCCTGCGGCAATTTCGACTCCTGCATTTCTGGCAACAGCCGGTCCCTGATTCAGTTGTCGGATGTAAGTAATTTCTGATTTATATTTATTTAATATCTTATATGTAGTATCGGTTGATCCATCATCAATTACTATAATCTCATAGTCCCTGAAACTTTGATTAAGCAGCGATAGCAGGGTCTGTTCAATATATTTCTCTGAATTGTATGCTGGTACAATAACGCTAAATAACGGCATCTCTTCCTCAATCAGATATCATTCAATCTCTTTCTTTTAAGTAATATTCTTCTCTTTCTCAATCCTCTCTCGTTATTTACACCAGGAATTTCCAAACGATCAGGCTCAATTGTACTGCCGAGTTTCCCGGCAAGCGAATTTATTGTCGGGTACTCAAACAAATCTATTATTGAAATTACACTATTCATTTCTTTTTTAATTTCCGCGATTAGTTGAATAGCTTTAAGTGAAGTCCCACCGCAATCAAAGAAATTATCATTGATGCTGATACTTTTTATACCTAAAACTCTACACCATATTCCGGATAACTTTAACTCAATACTTGTCCGCGGCAGGACAATATTTTTATTTATACCCGAATTGTCTTTTGCATTAAGTGAGGATATTTTATCTAACAATAAATTTATATCGGACAGTTCATCAGCAATCTTCTGAAATTTAACGGAACTTAAATATCCCTGTGAAAATTCAGTCGAATTGATACCGGATTCTTTAACCGGTTCTAATGAATCACTTTTCTCTGATTCCGGTTCGTATTTTAATTCAGATAAGAATCCGGGTGTGAATGTGAAAATTAATGTACCGTCATTTCTCTTCATCGCGGAGGGAGTTAATGAGTTAATGAAATCAAAAGCGGGTTTATTTTTACCACCAGGTATAAATTTTATTTCTATTTCTTTTATATTTTCCTTTAATGCTCTTTTCCCGAGTTCAGATAAGATTTTATATTCTACTCCCTTGCCCAGAACCCGGCAGCTTAACAAAAAAGTATCGACTAAGATTCTGCTGTTAAAAACCGAATACAAAAGCATCCCTGTAATACCATAATCGCCGAACCTGTCACTTACTTCGGTCAATAAGCAATGGTAATTTTCATCATTTATAAGTGTCCTGATTTCAGATTCATTACGACGAATAGTTGTGAAATTGAATTGGTTTGTTCTAAATGTAAGCTGGGCTGCCCGGTCCAGCTGTGATTCATCTGCTTCAGCAACACTAATTTTCAAATTCAGGCCATTTATAAAATCTTTCAATGTGGAAGCAGTTTTTTTATACTGATTACGCAAGATATCACTCTTATAATATCCGGTTCTCTTTTTATCCTCTTGAGTTATTCCTTTAATATCAAACAACCAGATATTTTTTAAGAACGAGGGAATATCATTTTCATTCCGGGGAAGGTTTAGCGTAATCACCTCCGGACAATTGATTCTGACTTCAGCGCATTCAACAGGATTATCATCAATAAAGACAAAGCTATCGGGGCTAAGGTTAAGTTCAGATATGATCGATTTCAGATTTTCCGATTTTGAGTTCCAGTTGATCCTGGCTGAAATAATATGATCTTTTTTTAATATCATATCCTGTCTATTGTTGAACACGCTATCGATATCCTCCTCATTATTTTTACTGCAAAGGCATATTAATTTACCAGAATTAAACTGCTCAATTAAAAAGTTTTGGAGAAACTTATAATTTTCAGTTATCTGAATCCCATCATACCCATCTTCACCGCATATTCCTTTCCAGAGGGTATTATCACAATCAAGGACGATTACTTTGCAGCCTGAATTAATTAATGAGAAAGATTTTCTAAATATGGTGGTTCCCAGAGATGCATAAAATCCGGGAGTATAAGGAATATGGCCAAATTCTCTGCCTG
>DATICR010000441.1:0-3517 GCA_035456745.1 Ignavibacteriaceae bacterium | reverse complement strand
ACACTTTTTCTCCCCACATTATTGCTGTATCAATTTCTTCCCTTATCAAATAAGTCTGTGATTTATTGCTGTAAGCCATTGCAAGCTTTTTACCGGGGATCAGTTTTTCAAAAATATTAATAGCTTTGTCAAGATAGAATTCGGCCTGCTGATCTTTACAGTCGTACCATAACATTCTCGATATCCTCCGGTAGTTTTCACCTTCACGTTCCGGATCAGGAAATTTTTTAAGAAGCTCTATGACTGTCTGACCTGCGTTAATACCTTCCTCCACTTGTCCGGTTAAAAAACATTCATATGAACGCCCTTCATAAAGATCTATTTGGATTTCCGGAGGAACTTCATTCACATATCTCAACGCATTCAAATAATGATCAGCTGCCAGTGAATGTGCTCCAAGTTTCGAAGCCTGCTTTGCAGCAATAGGCGCATATTTGATTATGATTTGTTTATCCTTTGCAATTGTGGCATGATGTATAATCCTCGCAAGGTAATTATCTGTTTCCTGCTGATTCAAAAGGATCTGTAACACTTTTTCATTATAACGTAATCTTTTTATTTCGCTCAAAGATTCTTCGACAGCCTGCCTGGTTAACTCATGTCGAAAGGATATTTCTGTATCTTCGGTTCGTAGTATCCCCGATTGAAAACATTCGTCCTGAATAAAATAATTATCAGGCATTAATTCATTGACCAGCCATTGCTCTGCTTTTGTCGGAATAATGGAAATCATTTCAATCAAATCACGGGCACTTTCAGAAAGACGGGATATTCTGGTTAATATTGAATCTTTTATAGTAGATGGTATTCCGTTATCTTTGCTTCGTAATAATTCACTGACTAAAAAAGGATTTCCTCCGGTTATTTTATACAAATTTTTTATTCCGCTTGAGATTGCAATATCGTTAACAGTCCTTTCGGTTAATGGAGGAAGTTTGATTCTGAACAAGTCTCTTGTGGGGATATCTCCAAGGACTAATCTTAAGGGATGTTTGGAATTAATTTCATCGTCACGATATGTAATTATAAATAATGAATTTATCCGCCCTGCTCTTCTACTCAGGAACTTAATAAAGTCAAGGGTAGCTTCATCAGCCCAATGAACATCTTCCATTATCACCACATTAGGAACCGGGTTATTCTTTAGATAAGTGAAAAATCCATTAAATATTTCTGAAAGAGAACTCTGCTCATTTAATAATTTTATCATGCTGCTGTTCATTTGTCCAGCCATATCATATAATGGGCCCAGGGGTCGCGGTACAAATAAAGCGTCGCAGGCACCCCATAAAACATTTGCTTTATCCTTAACCTTTGCTGTAAAACTTTCTACAACTGAGGTTTTGCCAATCCCGGCTTCACCTGAAATTAATATAACATGCCCGCTTTCTTCAGCAAGATTATTGAACTTGTTTTCTAACTCAACTAAATAATTTTCCCGTTCCAATAATACCATATGATGTTTTCCATTGGAAATTAATGTAATGCATTGATTAATAAGGGTTAAATGAATATAAGTTAAAATCCTTTAAAAGCAAATGATTTTTTAACTTAATCTGACATTCCTTGGTTTTCTTTGTCATGAATAACGTACCATTATTTGACGGGCTTAAAACTTTAAGTCCTGGGAGATCAACTCTGGTTCAATAATGGTGATTAGCTTATATTAATAAAGAATAATTCTTAAATTGAATGATAAAATATCATGAATAAACTTTTACTTTATTTTATCGTCTTTATTTGCGGCGGAGCAGTTCTTGCGATTGAAATTCTTGGGACCAGAATTGTTGGGCCTTATTACGGTGTAAGCATTTATCTCTGGTCAGCATTAATTTCTGTCACCCTCATTGCTTTAAGCGCCGGATACATGATCGGTGGAAGAATTGCTGATAAGAAAAAAAATTATAATGTGCTCGCTTTTATAATTGCCCTGGCAGGAATAATATTAATTCTAATGCCATTTTTTAGAAATTTCGTCTTTGAAATTACAGAGAAACTGGGACTCAGAACTTCCGTTCTGATCTCATCGCTCATTCTTTTTTTTCCACCGTTAACGCTTCTGGGAATGGTTAGCCCTTATGCCGTAAAATTGAGGACCCAATCCCTTGATGTCGTGGGAACAAGTGCCGGGAATTTGTACTCGGTTTCAACTATAGGTAGTGTAGTCGCGGCTCTCCTGACAGGATATTTTCTTATCCCGAATTTCGGGGTAATTAAACTGACAATAAGTATTGGCATAGTTTTAATTATTACTTCTCTGATTATTTTATTAACAGATAAAAAAAGATCGGTGAAAATTATTTCTCTACCGTTTTTTATCCTGCTGATATTAACACCTTTAAGTCTTATTTCCTCTGAAAAGGAAGATTCTGCTAAAGGTTTAATTACGCTCAGACAGAGTGAATATGGCGAAATAAGAGTCCTGGATTTAGATGATAACCGCTATTTGCTTATTGATGGGTCAATTCATTCGGCAATTGATAAAAATACAAAGGAGACTATCCTTCCTTATACGTGGGTTATAGATATTACTAAAAAACTGGAAAATTATTCGGGGGATATGCTGCTGATTGGTTTGGGAGGCGGTTCGGTTCTTAAATCTTTTTATGATGATAATTGGGACGTTGATGTCGTTGAAATTGATCCAGTGATAAGTGAAGTTGAAAAAAGATATTTTAACCTTGTGTCGGGATTCGATAATATTCATATCCTCGATGGCAGAGAGTATCTTAAGACTACAGGTAAAACTTATGATTTGATAGTGCTTGATGCTTTCGGCAGCGGCTCAGTACCATTTCATCTTGCAACGGTCGAATCATTTGGCCTTGCAAAATCCCGCCTTAATAAAAATGGAATTATTACCGTAAATCTTGAAGCTGTCGGCTGGAATGATATTATCGTCACCTCAATAGCAAAAACTTTGAGACAGGTATTCGGTAATGTTCTGGCATTGCCTATTGCTGAACCTCCGGATCAATTAGGAAATGTAATTATTATAGCTTCAGATAAACCATTTGAAATGAAAGAAGAATTGGAAAGAGATTACTGGAATCCGGATTATAGGTTCAGTGCAGATTATGAACGAAACCACGCATGGGATAATCGTTTTATACCGGATATGAAGAATGCAATTATATTATCAGATGATTTGAATCCCGTAGAAATATGGTCTGAAAGAATTAATTTACTGTCAAGAAGAAAGCTGCACAATTTGCTTGGCAAAGAATCATTTTTATGGTGATGATCTGCTGTCCTTTTGATTGAGGGGTATTATCTTCCCGGTTTCTTCAACTATAACTGGATATCCCTCAAGTGAGTCCGGAAATTTATCTCTGTTTTTATTTGAAAGAGTATCCACCATAATTACAATACGATCTTCTCCGTTCTCTGATTTGCCCTGATAAAAACCCTGCACACCGGGAATCGAGAGCAGCATTTCCTGATTGTCTTTTAAAACCTGCTCAATAGGCTTTTTTTGCATTCTGGTGCTGTCCTTGATTTGCGAATTACATTGTAT